>DASRNZ010000025.1:0-21387 GCA_035647155.1 Thiopseudomonas sp. | reverse complement strand
CCAATAACGTGGGTGGCTTGTCCAACCACTTAGCTAAGATTCTGACCAGTCGCACCTATTCCACCATGCGTGAGGGCAGCAAGAAAATTCTCTCACGTTTACCAGGTGCGTGGGAGATTGCCCGTAACACGGAAGAGCATGCCAAAGGTATGTTGGCACCGGGCATTATGTTTGAAGAGTTGGGCTGGAATTATATCGGTCCGATTGATGGGCATGATTTACCCACGCTGGTGGCCACTTTACGCAATATGCGCGAGCTGGAAGGCCCGCAGTTTTTGCATGTGGTGACTAAAAAAGGTAAAGGCTTTGCGCCAGCGGAGCAAGATCCTATTGCTTACCATGCGATGACTAAGAAAGCCTCTGCACCGAGTAAGCCGAGCGGCCCACGCTATGCCAGCGTGTTTGGTCAGTGGCTCTGTGATATGGCTGAGCAAGATGAACGTTTGCTAGGTATTACTCCGGCCATGAAAGAAGGCGCGGATATGATTGCTTTTAGTGAGCAGTATCCAAAGCGTTACTTTGATGTGGCGATTGCTGAGCAGCATGCCGTGACCTTAGCTGCCGGCATGGCCTGTGAAGGCGCTAAACCTGTTGTAGCAATTTATTCAACATTTTTGCAGCGTGCTTATGATCAGTTGATTCATGATGTGGCGGTGCAAGATTTAGATGTGCTGTTTGCCGTGGATCGCGCTGGCTTAGTCGGTGAAGATGGCCCAACGCATGCGGGTAGCTTTGATATTTCTTATCTGCGCTGTATCCCGAACATGGTGGTGATGACGCCCAGTGATGAAAACGAATTACGTTTGTTATTGAATACCGGTTATCACCATGTCGGCCCTACAGCAGTGCGTTACCCGCGTGGTACTGGCCCCAATGCTGAGATCTGCTCGAGCCTAGAGGCTGTGCCGCTGGGCAAGGGTGTAGTACGTCGTGAAGGTCAGGGCGTGGCATTCTTGGTGTTTGGTGTGCAATTGGCTGAGGCTTTAAAAGCAGCAGAACAGCTGGATGCAACAGTAGTGGATATGCGTTTTGTAAAGCCTTTGGACGAGGCGCTGATTAAGCGCTTAGCTCAGGATCACAGCGTGTTTGTCACCATCGAAGAAAACGCCGTGATGGGCGGTGCTGGCAGCGCAGTAGGTGAGTTTTTATCTGCGACGCAACTCAATCTACCGCTGTTGCAATTAGGTTTGCCTGATAGCTATGTTGAACATGCGCAGCCTGCGCAAATGCTTGCTGAGTGCGGCTTAGATGCAGCAGGTATCTTGCACGCAGTACAGCAGCGTTTAGCCTAAATACCTCCTGATTCTCCAGCAAGCCAGCGGCCTAGGGTAGGAGCTGGCCATGCCTGCGACCGCTCTATTTCAGCACCCAACAATGTGTATGTTTTGCTAAAAATAGTTCACCCATAAAGAATTTGTCTCTATTTTAGGAACTTTACGCACATTAATTGTCGTGACTGATTTCTCTAAGACTTGACCCTTTGTGTGGGTGGGTCTATTGTGCGCGCACTTTGATTCTGTAAGGTGCGCTGGTTATCCCAGCCTGAAAAGGGAAGTTAAGCGGTCATGACCGACTTACGCTGCCCCCGCAACGGTACACGATGCGCATTAAAATAATGTGCGAGTTTGCTCAATGACCACTGGCTAACAAGCTGGGAAGGTGAGCAAATATTCGTCAGCCCGTAGACCTGCCTTATAGATGTCGACTGGTGTTGCGGAGGGCTTCACCGTCAAGTGCCGCCTGTTGTTTGGGCGTCAGCGCTTGTTTGTGCCCTCCTCAAAAGTTGTTTCTATTTTGAGGATCTACCTGAATGAAATTGTCCCGCCTCGCGCTTGCAGTAGCCTTGCTACCTGCAGCCAATCTGTATGCCGCTGATAAAACTGAAGAAGCACTTAAACTATCTGATTCTGTTATCACTGCCAACCGTACCGCTGAAGATCGTAAAGACTCGACTGCAGCCGTGACTGTATTTACCCGCGCTGATATTGATCGTTTACAGCCGGTGAATGTACCTGACTTATTAAGCCGTGTGCCGGGTGTGCAGATTCAGCAGTCAGGTGGACGTGGTAGTACGACAGGCGTATTTATTCGCGGCACTAAAACTGCTCAGACGTTAGTGCTAATTGACGGTGTTCGTGTTGGTTCTGCTTCAGCCGGCGGTGCCAGTCTGCAGCACTTAAATATGGATCAGATTGAACGTGTGGAAGTTTTGCGTGGCGCACGTTCTGCAGTCTATGGTTCTGATGCAATTGGTGGTGTGATTCAGATTTTTACCCGTCGTAGTGCCGGTGAAGGTTTGCAAGGTCGTGTACGTGTTGCCGCAGGCAATAAAGGTGTTTGGGAGCGCAGCGCGGGTCTATCTGGCGGCGATCAAGATACGCGCTTTAATATCAGCGCTAGTCTTGATGAAATGAATGGTTTTGATCGTACCAATAAGTCATATAGTTCAGATGCAGACCATGATGCCTATCGTAATAAAGCCATTAGCTTTAGCTTGTCGCATGCATTTAACGAGCAGTTGAGTGCCGGTATCAACGTATTAGATCAGCGTGGTAAAACGGAATACGATAATCCGTTTGGTCGCTTTGATATGAATACCTTTACCAGTTTTGCTGCACAGCCTTATGATAAATATGCGGTGAGCAGCACATCTGTATTTGCTGAGTTCCAAGCCAATGAGCAATTAACCAGTCGTTTAGAACTGGGTCACAGTGAAGATAAAGCCAGTTCCTACGATAAGCTGTTTGCTGGGCGCGATGATTTTGATACCTATCGTGACTCTGCTGCTTGGTTAAATACATTTGCTATAAATGAGCAGCATAGTGTCTTGGCAGGTGTTGATTACACTAAAGATAAATTACGTAGCACTGAAGATTTTGAGAAAGACAGTCGTTGGAACCAAGCTGTTTTTATTCAACACAGCTATAAAGGTGACATCTTCGGTACAGAACTGGGTTTACGTCATGATAAAAACCAGCAGTTTGGTAGTGAGAATACTTGGAATGCTGCGGTTAGTTTGCCAGTAGGTCAGGCAAATGAATTTGTTTTGTCCTATGCAGAAGGCTTTAGAGCGCCGACCTTTAATGATCTGTATTACCCGATGTATGGTAATTCAAACTTAAAGGCTGAAAAATCGAAAGGTTATGAATTGCAGTGGCGCAGCCAGTTGGCTGATACAGTTCGTCTAGAAGCTTCGATTTATCAGAACAAAGTACGTGATCAAATTCAATATCAGACAAATAAGACATTAAAAAATGTCCAAGCACGCGTGAATGGTTTTGAGGCCTCTTTGCAGCATGAGGTATTCGCAGCGCAGGGTTCTTTAAATCTAAGCTTGATTGATGCACGTGAGCGTAAATATGGTCATCAATTACCGCGTATTGCTAAACGTACGTTAAGTTATGATTTAGACAAGCAGTTAGGTGCGTTTGCTGTCGGTGGTACTTGGCGTGTTGCCAGTAAAAGTTTCAACGATGCCAATAATAACGTGAAGATTGCTGGCTTTGGTACCATGGATTTACGTGGTAACTGGCAGGCAACGCAAGATCTAGGTATTGATCTACGTTTAGCCAATATCTTTGATAAAGGTTATACGCGCGCCATGTATAACTACGGTGGCGAAAACTACGGCTACCGTGAAGACCGCTTCACCGTGCTGTTAGGTATGACTTGGACACCTAATCTTTAAGATTAGTCAGTCACTAAGTATTCAGAGCGCAGCATGAGTTTGCGCTCTGAATATCTAAATACAGTATGGCTTGGCTGTTCGATGCCAGTCACCGGCATGGCCAACTCCTACCAGAGCTGGCAAGTCTGTTGGCTTTTAGGCTTGTTTGCGCTCTAATAACACGCCACTTTCCATATGGTTAGTCCAGGGGAACTGATCAAACAGCGCGGTTTGCGTGATCTGGTGTGTATCACTGAGTTGACGAATATTCTCTGCCAAGGTTTCTGGATTACACGAAATATACAAAATCCGATCAAAGCGGCGTACCAATTCACAGGTATCGCTGTCCATGCCCGCGCGTGGTGGGTCAACAAACACTGTACCAAACTCATAGCTGTCTAAATCGATATGGGCTAAACGACGAAACTCGCGCACGCCATTCAGGGCTTGGGTCAGTTCTTCAGCCGATAAACGCACCAGCTCAATATTATCAATCTGGTTATCTTGCAAATTCGCTAATGCGGCATTCACTGAGCTTTTGCTGATTTCTGTGGCCAGCACTTTACGCACGCGGGTTGAGAGCGGTAGAGTAAAATTGCCGTTACCGCAATACAGCTCCAGCAGATCATTAGGCTGCTCGCCGAGCGCCTCGTAAGCCCAATTGAGCATATGTGTATTGACTGCGCCGTTAGGCTGGGTAAAGGCACCTTCAGGTTGGCGGTAGCTGAATACACGACCTGCAACATCGAGCTTCTCTACCACATAGTCACGGCCAATCACTGAGCGCTTACCGCGTGAGCGACCAATAATACTGACATTTAAGTCTGCTGCTAATTGCTCAGCCACGGCTTGCCAGTCCTCATCTAGAGGGCGGTGATAGCACAGGGTCACCATAGCTTCGCCAGATAAAGTGGTTAAAAATTCCACCTGAAAGAGACGCTCAGACAAGGCTTCACTGTTATTCCAAGCGGCTTCTAAGCGTGGCATCAGCTGGTTGATCAGCTCGCTGGCAATGGGGAAGTCATTGACGAAGATCGGCGTGCGGTTATCACCGGGTGCAAACATCGCATAGAAGCGTTTACCGCCTTCCCGCCAGAGTCGAAACTCCGCACGCAGGCGGTAATGTTGCTCAGCGGAGGCAAATACCTGTGGTTGCGGTGCATTAAACTCGCTCAGCAAGTTTTCTAAGCGGGCTTGTTTGACCTGCAGTTGTTGTAAATAAGCAGCTGGTGAATAGTCTGTCTTGGGCATCAGGGAAAGAAACCTAATTTGATAATAAAGAGGGTGGATAAAATCCACATGGCACTGTTGAGCTCTTTCCAGCGGCCGCTGAGTAATTTAATAGCGGTCCAGCTGATAAAGCCAAAGGCAATACCGTTGGCAATCGAAAAAGTGAAGGGCATGGCGAGTGTTGTCACCATGACCGGCGCGGCAACAGTGATGTCATCCCAGTCAATATTGGCGATGCCGCTGGCCATTAATACTGCGATAAAAAACAAAGCGGGTGCCGTGGCATAAATTGGAATAGCTGCAGCAAGCGGAGCAAAGAATAAACTCAATAAAAATAGCACAGCTACGACACAAGCGGTTAAGCCGGTACGGCCACCGGCTGCTATGCCAGCAGCAGACTCAACAAAGCTGGTGGTGGTGGATGCACCCAAGCAAGCACCCGCCATAGTTGCTGTACTGTCGGCCAATAAAGCATGGCCTAGGCGCGGCATATTACCGTCTTTATCCAGTAAGTCAGCGCGCTGTGCAACCCCAATCAGCGTGCCTGAGGTGTCAAATAAATCAACAAACAACAGAGCGAAAATCACACTGATCATGCCCACATCGAATGCGCCGGCAATATCCAGTTGCATTAAAGTGGGCGTCAGGCTGGGCGGCATACTGAAGACGCCGTCTAAGCCAGAATAGCCCAGTGCAATCGAAGCGACGGTGATTAATAAAATGCCGATCAAAACGGCGCCAGTCACCTGTCGATAACTTAAGGCCACCATAATGGCAAAACCCAGTACCGCAAACACTGGCGCAGGCTGAGCTAAATCACCTAGAGTGACCAGTGTGCCGGGGTGGCTGGCGACAATGCCTGCGTTTTGCAGGGCAATCAGCGCCATAAATAAGCCAATACCAGCGCCGATAGCTGAGCGCAGCGGCAGTGGAATACTGTTAATAATCCACTCGCGCACTTTGAAAATCGACATGGCAAAGAATAAAAAGCCTGCAATAAATACAGCGCCCAAGCCGACTTGCCATGAGTAGCCCATAGTGCCAACTACGGTATAGGTGAAAAAGGCATTGAGTCCCATGCCTGGCGCTAAGGCAATCGGGTAATTGGCCACTAACCCCATAATTGCGGAGCCAATTGCTGCAGCCAAGCAGGTGGCAACAAAAACTGCACCGTGATCCATGCCGATTTCGGCCAGCATATTAGGGTTGACCAGCAGAATGTAGGCCATCATCGTAAAGGTTGTGACACCAGCGAGCACTTCAGTGCGAAAGGTGGTGTTATGAGCCTTTAATTGAAAGAGACGCTCGAGCATAGATAGTCTGCTTGGTAAAAAGACAAATAATAGCAGTCTACATCTAATAATGCAGACGTTTTACCGCTTTGTAGTTGGCCTTGACTAGATGTGCTGGGGATTGCAGCGCATCCGTGTGCCGGCAGTCAGCGACATCAAAATTTCTTCAGCGCGCAGATTGTTAGCAAAATAACAGCCCGATATTTTAGCGCCATTGATGGTGGCGCCTTCGAGCAATGTGTCTCGAAAATCAATACCGCGCAGATCACTGCGGCGAAAATAAGCATTACGAAAATCGATACCGGCTGCATCCAGGCCGCGTAAGTTTAAGCCGCGTAAATCGGCGCTTTGAAAATCGAGAGGCTCAAGTACAGTGAAAGTATCAGCTTTTTGCTGGTTAAAACTGTCAACATCCTCATTCGCTAGGAGTTTGAATAGAGGGTGTTCAAGTTTTTTTGGACGGCTCATGGCAACACTCCAATTTTGTATTGTTGTGCTTCAGTATAGGCATTGTTTTTTAAGATTGTAAAAGATCATTACTTTTGCAAAGTGTGAACTACCTAGCTCTGTTGAGTTTGCGCTCAATACGAACTGTACGCATAATTGCAAGCCTATATTTCTGTCATTAAAGAGGTACTGATGCAGCCTTTAACAGCACCGGCTTATATAACTGTGGTGCAGTTATCTGACAGCCATTTATTTGCCAGTTCAGCCACGCGTTTGTTGGGAATGGATACGCAGCACAGTTTGCAGCATGTGGTTGAGTTGGCGCGTGCTGAGCAGGCGCAGATTGATCTGCTGCTCTGTACCGGTGATATCTCGCAAGATGCCTCTGCCGCAGCCTACCAACGTTTTGCTGAGATGGCTGGCAGCCTTGGTGCGCCGATGCGTTGGTTTGCTGGTAATCATGATGAGCGCTTAGCCTTGCAGCAAGCCTGCGTGGATACTGACCGTCTTGAACCGGTTTATGATCTGGGTGCATGGCGCATGGTCATGCTTGATTCTTCGGTGGCGGGCAAAGTGCATGGTGAGTTGGCACAGGATCAGTTGCAGATTTTAGAGCATGCGCTAAAGAGTGCAGGTGAGCGCCATGTTCTAGTGGCCTTGCATCATCATCCGGTGCCGATTGGCAGTCGCTGGATGGATGCGATTGGTTTGCATCATGCTGAGCATCTACATGCGTTGATCAACCGCTATAGCAATGTGAAAGTAGTGCTGTGGGGGCATGTGCATCAAGAGTTTGATCAGCTGATGCAAGGTGTTCGCTGGCTAGCTGCGCCGTCGACCTGTGTGCAATTTACCCCGCACAGCGATGACTTTGCTGTGGATGATCAAGCGCCCGGTTATCGCTGGCTGCGTTTATACGATGATGGTCAGCTGGAAACCGGTGTATCACGTGTTCTTGGTGTGGAATTTGAGTTGGATATTCATAGCGGTGGTTATTGAATCGATTGCCGCAAGGTTGTTGGATGTTTTCCTTAGTATTTGCTCCGTTGCGCAGCCGCTTCAGCATGGTGGTATTCTAGGTTTCTGTCTTTGCTGTGTAGTGGTGTATGTGTAATAGTCCAAGTATTGTTTATATCCATGGTTTTAATAGCTCGCCGGCCTCCTTTAAAGCGCAGCATGTGCGCCGCGCGTGGCGGCAGTTGGGCTTGCCTGAAGAGCAATTGTTGATTCCTGCTTTACATCATCATCCTGATCAGGCTATTGCTCAGTTGCAGGCGGCGATTGCGCAATTGGATCAGCCGGTATTAATCGGCAGTTCGCTGGGTGGCTATTACGCCACCTATTTGGCCCAGCAATTTAATTTAAAAGCCTTGCTGATTAATCCTGCTGTACGACCGCATCATTTATTTGATGACTTTACCGCTGAACAAGAAAACCTCTATACCGGTGAGCAGTGGTTGCTGACTCAGTCCCATTTACAGGCACTGGCTGCGCTTGAAGTGGCGCCGCCAGACGACCCGCAGCGCTTTAGTGTGTGGTTGCAAACTGGCGACGAAACGCTAGACTACTGTTTAGCTGAACAGTACTATAGTGCCTGCTCTGTACAGATTGAACAGGGCGGTGACCACGGCTTTCAGCACTTCGCTGAACATCTTCCAGCATTATTTGCTTTTGCAGGCCTTGAGTCTTCAGATCTGCAAGCGCTCGATCTTTCTGCTTTTGAGTAACGACACTACCCATGACTAATTCGACCTATACCGCTGATGCCATTGAGGTTCTATCTGGGTTAGACCCGGTGCGTAAGCGCCCAGGCATGTACACCGATACCACACGTCCCAATCACCTCGCCCAGGAAGTGATTGATAACAGTGTCGATGAGGCACTGGCGGGCCATGCGCGCAATGTGCAAGTGATTTTACACGCCGACCAATCCCTTGAAGTGATTGATGATGGGCGTGGTATGCCGGTGGATATTCACCCTGAAGAAGGCATTCCGGGTGTTGAGTTGATTTTTACTCGCTTGCACGCCGGTGGTAAATTTTCCAGTAAAAACTACGAGTTTTCCGGTGGTTTGCACGGTGTAGGTATTTCAGTTGTTAACGCGCTGTCAACTTTGCTTGAAGTGCGTGTACGCCGTGAGGGTCAAGAGCATCAAATGACCTTCCGTGATGGCTTTAAGGCCACCGACTTAGAAGTGATTGGCACTGTGGGCAAACGTAATACAGGTACTAGTATTCGTTTTTGGCCCGATGCTAAGTATTTTGATACCGGTAAGTTTTCAGTCAGCCGTCTCAAGCATATTTTAAAAGCTAAAGCGGTGTTGTGCCCAGGGCTGACGGTAAAGTTTGACGATAAAAATACTAAAGAACAGATCACTTGGTTTTATGAAAATGGTCTGCGCTCCTATCTGACTGATGCGGTGGCAGAGTTTGTCAGCCTGCCAGAAGAGCCGTTTTGTGGGCAGTTTGCTGCCGAGACCGAGCGAGTAGAGTGGGCGGTATTGTGGTTGCCGGAAGGTGGTGAACTGGTTCAAGAAAGCTATGTGAACTTGATTCCAACTGCGCAAGGTGGCACCCATGTCAATGGTTTTCGTCAAGGTTTGTTGGATGCGTTGCGCGAGTTCTGTGAGTTCCGCAATTTGCTACCGCGTGGCGTGAAACTGGCGCCGGATGATATTTGGGAGCGCATCAGTTTTGTGCTGTCGATGAAAATGCAGGAACCGCAGTTTTCTGGGCAAACTAAAGAGCGCTTATCCTCACGCACGGCAGCCGGTTTTATTGGTGGTGTGGTCAAAGATGCTTTTAGCCTGTGGCTCAATACCAACTCAGAGTTGGGTTTGCAGTTGGCTGAATTAGCTATCAGCCATGCCGGTCGTCGCCTTAAAGCCGGTCGTAAAGTTGAACGCAAACGCATTACTCAAGGACCCGCCTTGCCCGGCAAGTTAGCCGACTGTGCCGGACAAGATCCGATGCGCGGTGAGTTGTTTTTGGTGGAAGGGGATTCAGCCGGCGGTAGTGCTAAGCAAGCGCGCGATAAAGAATTCCAAGCCATTATGCCGTTGCGCGGCAAAATCCTAAATACTTGGGAAGTGGATGGCAGCGTGGTGCTAGGATCGCAAGAAGTACACGATATTGCTGTGGCCATAGGTGTTGACCCAGGCTCAGAAGATATCAGCCAACTGCGTTATGGGAAAATTTGCATCTTGGCCGATGCGGACTCCGATGGGCTGCATATTGCCACGCTGCTGTGTGCCTTATTTATGCGTCATTTTAGATCACTGGTGCAAGCCGGACATATCTATGTGGCGATGCCGCCACTCTATCGTGTCGATATTGGTAAAGAAGTGCATTACGCGCTGGATGACGATGAGCTAGAAAGCATTATGAATCGTATTCAGACTGAGAAAAAACGCGGTAAACCACAGGTGACGCGCTTTAAAGGTCTGGGTGAAATGAATCCACCGCAACTGCGTGAAACCACCATGGATCCCAATACCCGTCGCTTGGTGCAACTGACGCTGGATGATTACACCGGCACTGTAGAAATAATGGATATGTTGCTGGCGAAAAAACGTGCCAGCGACCGTAAAGCCTGGTTGGAAAGCAAAGGTGATTTAGCTGAGGTGCAAGCCTGATGCGCCGCCTACACCACGCCAACCCCATTTTTACTGCAAATCGATTCGATAGAGGCCGTGCATGACACAACCCGTTGATTTAAGCTTTGAGGGCGTTGAACGCCGCTCGATGGCCGAGTTTACCGAGCAAGCGTATTTAAACTATTCCATGTACGTGATTATGGACCGTGCTTTGCCGCATATTGGCGATGGTCTCAAGCCCGTGCAGCGCCGCATTATTTATGCCATGAGCGAGCTGGATTTAGGTGCGGACTCCAAGCATAAGAAGTCCGCACGTACCGTGGGCGATGTGTTGGGTAAATACCACCCGCACGGTGATAGCGCTTGTTATGAAGCCATGGTATTGATGGCGCAGCCGTTCAGTTACCGCTATCCGTTAGTTGACGGGCAGGGTAACTGGGGTGCGCCGGATGATCCAAAATCCTTTGCCGCAATGCGTTATACCGAAGCGCGTTTAGCGCGCTACTCGGAAGTGTTGTTGACTGAGTTAGGCCAAGGCACAGTGGATTGGATTCCCAACTTTGACGGCACCATGAATGAGCCGGCGGTGTTGCCCGCGCGTTTACCGAACTTATTACTGAACGGTACCACCGGTATTGCCGTGGGTATGGCCACCGATGTGCCGCCGCATAACTTGCGTGAAGTGGCCGCTGCCTGCGTGCTGTTATTGGATAAGCCTAAATCCACGCTTGACGATATTTGTGAGCATATTCAAGGCCCGGATTACCCAACCGATGCGGAAATCATTACCCCGCGCGCTGATATTTTAAAAATCTATCAAAGCGGCCGTGGTTCGGTGCGCATGCGTGCTATTTACCATATCGATGACGGTGATCTAGTCATTACTGCGCTGCCACATCAAGTATCGGGCGCAAAAGTCATTGAGCAAATTGCCGGGCAAATGCAGGCGAAAAAGCTACCGATGGTAGCGGACTTGCGCGATGAGTCGGATCACGAAAACCCGTGCCGTATTGTGATTATTCCACGCTCCAATCGTGTTGATGCGACTGAGTTGATGCAGCACTTATTTGCGACCACTGATTTAGAGTCCAGCTACCGCGTCAATACCAACGTGATTGGTCTGGATGGCCGTCCACAAGTTAAAGACCTGCGCAGTATGCTGGTTGAGTGGTTGCTGTTCCGTGTCGAAACGGTACGCAAACGTTTGCAGTTTCGTTTGGATCGAGTGGAAAAACGTCTGCATTTATTAGAAGGCTTGTTGATCGCCTTTTTAAATATGGATGAAGTGATTGAAATCATCCGCAGCGAAGATCAGCCCAAACCGGTTTTAATGCAGCGTTTTGGTATCAGTGAGATTCAAGCCGATTACATTCTGGATACGCGTTTACGTCAATTAGCGCGTCTGGAAGAAATGAAAATCCGTGGCGAGCAAGATGAACTGGCCAAAGAGCAAGCACAGCTACAGGGCTTACTCGGTAGCCCAACCAAGCTGAAAAACTTGGTGCGCAAAGAATTGATTGCTGATGCAAAAACCTATGGTGATGATCGTCGTTCACCTCTGGTGGAACGTGGTGAAGCTAAAGCCTTGTCAGAAACTGATTTATTACCCACTGAGCCGGTCACCGTAGTGATGTCAGAGCAAGGTTGGGTGCGCAGTGGCAAAGGCCATGATCTTGATCCAACTGGTTTATCTTATAAAGCCGGTGATGGTTTTAAACAAGCTGTGCAAGGCCGCTCCAATCAGTTTGTGGTGTTACTCGACAGTACCGGCCGCAGTTATTCGTTACCTGCACACACTTTGCCCGCTGCACGAGGGCAGGGTGAGCCGTTATCAGGGCGCTTAACCACACCGCCGGGTGCGACTTTTGAATGTCTATTAATGCCCACTGATGAGCAGTTGATGGTGGTGGCTTCGGATGCCGGCTATGGTTTTGTGGTTAAAGGCGCGGATATGCAGGCGAAAAACAAAGCCGGTAAAGCGTTAATCACCTTGCCCAAAGCTGCGCGCGTATTGATGCCTAAAGCCTTGAGTAACTTTGCCGAAGATTGGTTAGCAGTGGTGAGTAATGAAGGTCGTTTATTGGTCTTTAAAGTGTCTGACTTACCGCAACTGAGCCGAGGTAAAGGTAATAAGTTGCTGGGTATTCCAACCGATCGAGCGGCTAAACGCGAGGAGTGGCTGGTGGATTTTGCTGTGTTTAATGAGCAAGCGACCTTGGTGTTGGTGGCCGGTAAGCGTACCTTGTCGTTGAAGTTCAGTGATCTTGAGCATTATCAGGGTGAGCGCGGGCGTCGTGGTAATAAATTACCGCGCGGCTTCCAGCGAGTGGACGCGTTACGCGTTGAGACCTAAGGTATAGGCTCTACCTGCGTATGAGATTGCGCTAGATGTGCTGTACAGCAGCTGTTAAAGGATAGCCAGATGAATAAAGTACCGTCATTGGATTGGGATCACAGCAGTGCTTCAGCGGTGCTGCATGTGAATGGCAGTTGGACCCTAGAACAGCGTAAGCCTGAGTTAAACGACGTCTGGCGGCAAGGCGGTCGTCTACCCGAGCAATTAATCGTGCGGGTCGCGGTGGATGCTTGGGATAGTAGCTTGTTGGCGTTACTGCGCCGTATGCAACGTTTGGCAACAGAACAGCAGGTGGCGCTTGATTTACAAGGCTTGCCGGATGGGGTTGAGCGCTTATTAGAAATGGCTGACAGCCCATCCACCCAAGTTGAAAAGGCCGATCAACCTGAATACGGTTGGGTCTCTCGCATTGGCTTAAGAGCGCAAAATGTCGCGGCGTCTGTGGGAAATTCTTGCACCTTTTTGGGGGAAGTGACACAGGCCTTGGGTCGACTGATGACTGGTAAAGCACGCATGCGCATCAGTGATTTCTGGATTGCCTTACAGCAGTGCGGCCCTGGCGCGCTACCTATTGTGGCCTTGATTGCCAGTTTAATCGGTTTAATTTTAGCCTTTGTCGGTGCCATACAGCTGGAAGCCTTTGGTGCGCAAATTTATATTGCCAATATGGTGTCCATTGGTATGACCCGTGAAATGGGGGCGCTGATGACGGCGGTGATTATGGCCGGCCGCACCGGTGCTGCCTATGCTGCGGAGCTGGGTAGTATGCAAGCTAATGAGGAAATTGATGCGTTAAAAACCTTCGGCTTTCCAACCTTAGAGTTCTTAGTCCTGCCGCGCGTACTTGCTTTATTAGTCAGTATGCCGATCTTAACCGTATTTGCCGATATCTTAGGCATCTTTGGCGGCTTTGTGATTGGCTCAGGCTTATTTGATATTTCCGCCACACAATATATCAATCAAAGTTTAGAAATGCTGACCTTAACTGACTTTTTAATAGGTCTGTTTAAGAGCTTGGTGTTTGCTGTGCTGATTGGTTTAATCGGCTGTTATTACGGTTTGTCGTGCGGGCGTAATGCGCAAGCGGTTGGCCAAGCCACCACCAATGCCGTGGTCAGTATTATTGTTGCTTTAGTGGTCAGTGATGCGGCGATTACCCTTGTTTGCACGCAGTTGGGGATCTAAGCATGAGTGATGACATCTTAGTGGCAGAAAATCTTAGCGCCGGGTATGGCTCCCTAGTGATTCAGCGTGATCTGAACTTCAGCATTAAGCAAGGCGAAGTATTTGTCATTATGGGCGCCAGTGGCAGCGGTAAAAGTACCGTACTGCGCCATTTGATCGGTTTGCATGCGCCCTTGGCCGGGCGTGTCTTGTTTCAAGGTGAGGACTTTTGGGCGCAAGATGCCAATAGTCGCGCTGATTTGCAGCAGCATTTTGGCGTGCTCTATCAAAACGTCGCCCTATGGGGTGGTATGACCTTAAGAGACAATATTTGTCTGCCCTTGAGTACCTGGCGGCCAGAGTTGAGTACAGCAGATTTACATGAGCTGGCTGCCATTAAATTAGCCTGGGTGGGTTTGGCCGGCTGCGATGAGTTGTATCCAGCAGAAATTTCTGGCGGTATGCGTAAACGTGCAGCTTTGGCACGGGCGCTGGCTTTAGATCCGCAAGTGTTGTTTTTTGATGAGCCGTCGGCAGGCCTTGATCCGCTCAGCTCGATGGCGCTGGATGAGTTAATCTTACAGTTGCGCGATAGTTTAGGGACCAGTATTGTTTTGGTCACGCACGAACTGCCCAGTATCTATGCTGTGGCGGATACCTGTTTGTTTTTAGATAATCAAACCCGCACACAAATTGCTCTTGGATCTTTGCCCGAGTTATTGGAGCATGGTCCTGAGGTTGTTCAGCGCTTTTTACGGCGCGGTGAAGCTGCAGCACATGAGGTAATAAAATGACTGAATCGCGCAAGCCATTTTTTATTGGCGCATTTTTACTGGGTGGAGTGGTGTTGTTGGCGGCGGGATTATTGGTGTTAAGCCGTGATAGTTTGCTTAGAAGTCCTGTTGAGTATGTAGTGTATTTTACCGGCGCTTTAGATGGCCTCGATGTAGGAGCTGATGTCACCTATCGCGGCGTCAAAGTCGGTAATGTGCGACAGATTAATTTATCCTATGACCGCGCTTTAAATGATGTGGTAATGCCGGTTACGATCCGTATTAATGCCGAAAGCGCTCGCAGTAAAAACACTGAGGGTGGTTTCGACCGCTCTATTCAGCGTTTAGTTGAGCGTGGTTTGGGTGCACAATTGCAAACGCCGAGTTTTTTGACCGGTAAAGCTATCGTTGCGTTAGATTTTTTCCCCGAACAGAAAGGCTATATTCGTGATCCGCATGAGATTGATTTGCCGGCGATTCCAACAGTGCCGTCAAAGATTGATCAAGTCGCAAATGTGTTGCGTGACTTGGTTGAAGGGCTGAAAGAAATGCCGATGAAAGAAACACTAGAGGCGGCCAATAAAACTTTATTAGCTTTTGAGCGCTTAGCTGCTGCGCCAGAAACGCAGGCAGGTATTCAAAGCTTGAGCGTTTCTTTAAGCAATTTTGAAAAGATCAGTGAGCAATTACAACAACGCTTGCCTGGAATGTTAGATAATGTGCACAGCGGCAGTTTAGAGCTTAAGGACGCATTGGGTGATGTGCGTTATGCCGCGCAAAGTGCGCGTGATGCTTTACAGCAAATGGATGGCATGGTCAGTGATGGTCGACGCAGTTTAGGTCCTCAGTCAGAGTTACAATATGAGTTGTTACAGTCTTTACAAGACTTAGGGCGAGCCAGTAAAGCACTCCAGCGTACGGCAGAAAGCTTAGAGCAGCAGCCGCAATCTATTATATTTGGCAAGAAACGGTGAATAAATGAAACGATTAATGCGCTTGCCACGGGCGATAGCTATGTTGGGGGTTTTAGCGGTCGGGGCGGTCGGTTGCAGTGTTGCTCCACATACGAATTTTTATCAATTACAACAGCCTGCAACTGAAGTGGTTGCTGATAAAAATACAGCCACTGTGTTGTTGGGTCCATTAACGGTTGCTGATTATTTACAACGTGAAAATATTGTCCAGCGCGAAGCTGATGGCAGCCTCAGTTTGAGTCAAGAAGCACGCTGGGCCGGTAGTTTAACTGATGATATGGGGCAATTATTGCTGCGCCAAATGTCGAAGAAACTTGGCAGCAGTCGTATTTCACTCTACCCAGACCGTATTGGCATGCTGGCGCAGGCACAAATTGTTTTAAGTATTAGTCGTTTAGATTCGGGTGTTGAGCAGCCGGCAGTATTAGAGGCGCAGTGGCGTTTGCTCGATGAGAAAGGCATGGTACAGAACAGTCGTGTTATACGTCTTGAAGCAGAGCATAGCGGTGAGATGCAAGATCAGGTGCGCGCGCAAAGTGAGCTGTTGGCTCAGTTATCTGAGCAATTAGTACAGATGGTTAAACAAGCCTTGCCTGCCTCTGTCACTCAATCCCGACCAGAGAAAGTCAATGCAGGTACTGTGGGTCAGTCATCAGAAAAACCACCTGCACCGTTAAAAATACCTGTGGTAGAACCGACGCGAGAACAGGAAGTATACCGCTTTTAAGTTAAGTGCTAGCGCGCATATGCTTGCCGCGCTAGCCTGACACGAGTTAATCGGGACTGTGTTGCAAGCTCTGCAGTTGGCTTTCTAAGACGCTTTGATAGGCTGGTAGCAGCGCTTCTAAACAACTGGCCTCATCTGGTTGAGCTGCAGAGTCAATGCGTGCACAAACGGCCAGACGGCTGTTGTGAGCTAAGCTATTGCTGATCAATAATGCGTTGTCACTGTGCTGGCTCAGAGCGAGTGCAGTTTGTGTACTTTCGCTTAAGAGTAGCTCACCCAGTGATGCATCTTTAAGCAGTGCGCCTTCACTGAGTCCAAGATGGATATGCGGTTTGAATTCAGCATCGGTTAACTCAGTCTGTAACCCTTGAGCAAATTTACGCAGCAGCTCAGCGCAGCAGACTGCATTGCGTGGATACTCATCACTCTCGCTATTAAAAGTAATCAAACAGCGGCTATCAGCCAGCGTATACACTTGGCCGGTATGAAAAACCGCTGCGTGTTTAACAGCATTGTTATAGTGTTTGAGCAGCGTAATTCTACGCTCATCAGGTAATTGGCGCAGTTGCTCCATATTATTGAGCTCTACTGCTAAAACAGCAGTACGTGCGACAGCAGGATAGACTGGTACTGTTGGACTTGACTGCGGTTTTGCTTGATCTGTGGTGCTGGGTGGCGCAGCAGTTAGGCTATTGAATGCGCTATCTGTGTGAGGTTCTAACTCAGCCACCTGCTCAAGTATGGGGATTGATCCTGTTTGTGTGTCGTCAATAAAGTACTGAGTCAGCTGTCGGGCTAATAAACCAATTTCATCACCGCGTTGCACATAGGGTGCGGGTGGGGCTGGGTTGATCAGCCAATTGCTCAAGGTTTGTAACTGTAAAGCCAGTGAGCGGCCTAAATGTATCGATAAAGTTAAAGCAAATAGTAAAATAACGACACCAAAAGCGGCGATGCTTTGCATGCTGGTGGTCAGTGGCTTTTGTAGACGAGTCATATCAATATGCAGATCCATCGAGCCTGACAGTACGTTTTGTGGTGACAAGTCTTGTGTATACATACTGTATTTTGTGCTGTTTGTTTTTGGTCGTTTCCCAGCTTCGGCGAGAATACGCTGATCCGTACTGTATAGCGTGGCATGTGACACATAAGGGTTTTCAACCAGTTCGCGTAATAAAACCGCCACGCTCAGGGTGTCATTCGCCGATAAAGCGCCTTCGGCCGTGCTTTGGGTTTGCTGCAGTAAGCTCTGACCTAAAGCATCTGCTTGTTGCTGTATAGACCATTGCAATTGTGTATGCACTAGCCAAGCCACGGCTAGTAGGCAGATGGCGATAATTAAAAAAACATAACCTGCTATACGCGAAGCAATGCTGCTGCGTCGTGGATGGATTGAATCGGCTTGCATAAACAATATATTCCAAAGAAATAAAGGGCATTTAAACGTATGAAGAGGCGGTGAATAGATTGCGAGTCACAGCAATAACGGTAAAGTATAGCGGTCGTAAAACATAGAACAAGCAAAAGGACTGCACGTTAGACGATTAAATGGCTAGAATGCCTCTTTTTATCTGCGGAGAATGCACCGTGCGCGAAATTGTCCTGATTAACATCACAGGTGAAGACCGTCCGGGGTTGACCGCCGCCATTACTGGCGTATTGACGCACAGCGGCGTGAATATTTTGGATATTGGCCAAGCGGTGATTCATAACACCTTGTCCTTTGGTATTTTGGTTGAGATTCCAAGCACTGAGCAGGCGTCTGCAGTGCTTAAAGATATTTTATTCACCAGTTATAAGCTGGATCAGCAGGTGCGCTTTACCCCTGTCTCAGAAGCTGATTATCAGCTGTGGGTTTCAGGGCAAGGTAAGCCGCGTTATATCGTGACCTTGTTAACGCGTAAAGTGACGGCTGAACAGTTGCAGCGTGTCAGTGCGATTACGGCTCAATACGGCTTAAATATTGATCATATTGATCGTCTCTCAGGTCGTATGCCACTGGATACCCCTGAGAGTCAGGGTAAAGGCTGTATAGAGTTTTCTGTGCGCGGTGAGCCGGCTGATGCGGCTGCTTTGCGTGCTGAGTTCTTAAGTGTGGCGCAAGAGCTGAATGTGGATATTGCCTTCCAACGCGATACGGTTTTCCGTCGCAATCGCCGTTTAGCGGTCTTTGATATGGACTCCACGCTGATTGAGGCTGAAGTGATTGATGAACTGGCTAAAGCCGCGGGTGTCGGTGAGCAGGTTGCTGAGATTACTGAGCGTGCGATGCAGGGCGAGTTAGACTTTAAGGCCAGCTTTAAAGAGCGCCTAGCCCTACTTGAAGGTTTGTCTGAAGATGTCTTGGTTGAGATTGGTGCATCACTGCGCTTGACTGAAGGCGCAGAAGTATTATTTACCGAGCTGAAACGACTGGGGTATAAAACAGCAATTCTATCCGGTGGTTTTACTTATTTCGCCAAGCAACTGCAAGAGCGCTTAGGCATTGATTATGTCTATGCTAATGAGCTGGAAATTGTCGATGGTAAATTAACCGGTCGCGCTATTGAGCCGATTGTTGATGCGCAGCGTAAAGCTGATTTACTCGCTGAGTTAACGGCTTTGGAAGGCTTGCGCTTAGAGCAAACTATAGCAGTAGGCGATGGTGCCAATGATTTGCCGATGCTGGCTTTAGCGGGTTTGGGTGTGGCGTTCCGCGCTAAGCCTATGGTGAAAAAGTCAGCGCGTCAGGCGATTTCGACCTTGGGATTAGATGGTATTTTATATCTGCTGGGCTATCGTGACCGTGAAGGTGATGAATAGATCGAGGCCGGCCTTGATCTAGCTTATGTTTGCTGTGCGTTGCAGTTATGCTCGCACAGCAAACACAGTCACTTAGGAGAGACTGCCTAAGGCCGTACGACTGAAAGGTAGTATTTCATCTTGGCGGTTATCACGTACTTTTGCCGCCCACTCTGGGTCGACAAGCAAAGCACGACCCACGGCAACCAAGTCAAACTCTTGTGCAGCGAAGCGAGTTAACAGACCTTCTAGACTGGCCGGTTGTGCTATTTCATCGGTATTGCTCATAAAGCTGGTAAATTCACTGCCATCAAGGCCAACACTGCCAACGGTTATGGTTGGCTTGCCAGTGAATTGGCGTGTCCAGCCGGCTAAATTAAGCTCAGAATCAGCAAATTCAGCTTCCCAGAAACGGCGAGTTGAACAGTGAAAAACATCAACGCCTGCATCGACTAAGGGCTGTAAGAATTCTTTAAGTTCCTCTGGCGTTTGCGCAAGGCGTGCACTGTAGTCTTGTTGCTTCCATTGTGAATAGCGAAACACAATTGGAAAGTCAGGGCCAACTGCAGCGCGGACGGCGTGAATGATTTCCACAGCAAAACGTCCACGATTGGCCATAGTGCCACCGTAGTGATCGGTACGTTGATTGCTGCCTTCCCAGAAAAACTGATCCAGTAAATAGCCGTGTGCACCGTGAATTTCGACACCATCCATGCCGATGGACTGTGCATCTTTGGCTGCTTGAGCAAAGGCCGCAACAACTTGATCAATATCAGCTTGCGTCATACCATGGACAATCTCTTTACCGTTTTTGTATGTTTGCATGGGACCGTAACCTGGCACGCTAGCATCGGGCTCAGTACCTAAACGGCGTACATTACCCACATGCCAGAGCTGCGGCATGATTTTTCCGCCGGCGCTATGGACGGCTGCAACCACCTGTTTCCAGCCGTCTAAAGCATCTTCACCATAAAAGCGCGGCACATTGGGGTAGCCGTTAGCAGCACAGTGATTGACGGTGGTGCCTTCGGTAATAATCAAACCGACACCGGCTGCGGCGCGCTTACGGTAATACTCAACAACCTGTGCGTTGGGTACGCCGCCGGGTGAGAAACCGCGCGTCATTGGCGCCATAACAATACGTGTGGGTAAGGTTAAAAAGCCTAACTGTAAGGGCTCAAACAATTGCTGTGTAGCGTACATTGCGTGCTCCATTCTCTTTTTTTTGAAAGTTTTTTGAACATAAGAGCCGCTTTGAGGGACAAGGCGACTTAAGTGATATGTAAGCTATCAGACACTTCACCACTAAAGCCACGGTCCAGTTTGATTTTTAACGTCAGGTCGGTACGTGAATCGGCAAAATTTAAAGCATTTTCGAGGCTGATTTGCTCGGCACTGAATAATTTAAACAGTTCTTGATCAAAGGTCTGTAAACCTTGCTCTTGTGAGCGTGCGATAGTGCTTTTAATCTCGTCCAGCTTGTCGCGTTGAATCAGATCTTTGATATAGGCTGTACCCAGCATCAGTTCAATGGCCGCTACACGTTTCTGCTTAATTCCAGGAACCAAGCGTTGACCAATAATAGCGGCTAAGTTTTGTGCTACATCAGCGAGGACTTGTTTGCGTGTATCGTCTGGGAAGAAGCGAGCGATGCGTTCTAATGCATGGCTGGTGCTAGTGGCGTGTAAGGTGGCCACACATAAGTGCCCTGTTTCAGCATAGTGTAATGCATGCTGCATGGTGGCCACATCACGAATTTCACCGATCATAATAACATCCGGTGCTTCACGTAAGGCATTATGCAGTGCTGCGGCAAAGCTGTGGGTATCAAGACCCACTTCGCGCTGGTTGACCACTGATTTTTTGTGCCTATGTAAAAACTCAATCGGGTCTTCGATGCACAGAATATGACCGCCGGTATTGCTATTGCGATAATCCAGCATGGCCGCTAGTGTGGTTGATTTTCCCGAACCTGCTGCACCAGTGACCAAAATCAAACCACGGCTCAGCATAGCCAGCTCTTCAAGCTTATTAGGCAAACCTAAGCTACTAAAATCAGGGATGGTGTTTTTAATGTGACGTATTACCATCGATACTTCGCCACGCTGGTAAAATACGTTAACGCGAAAGCGCCCTGAGTCTTTGACGCCCACAGCCAGATTCATTTCCAGCTCGCGTTCAAAGTCAGAGATTTGTTTTTGCGTCATTAACTGATAAGCCATTTGTTGCACAGACGAAGGGGGCAATCGTTCATGTCCCACAGAGCGAGACGAGCCTTCAACTTTCATTTGTGGTACCGCGCCTACGCTAAAATATAGATCCGAACCTCCTTGTTCGTAGAGCACGTTTAAGTAAGGAAACACATCATAAGCAGACATTAC
>DASRNZ010000024.1:0-11695 GCA_035647155.1 Thiopseudomonas sp. | reverse complement strand
ATTATAGCGGGTTAAGGCAGTCTACGCAGGCTTAATAGCTGACCCTGCTTATTAAACTCCATCACAAAGCTACCAGCGATGCCGTCATGGGTTAAGAACGGCTGTAAATGTCGTGCTGGCAGGCTGACTGTGCGCCCATCTCGACTGCGAACTATAACGCGCTGCGCTGTGCCTTGGTAAACACGTAAATAGTCCTGCGCAGGTATGCTGATATCAAAGATTAGACTGTGCATGCGAAACCCTAAGGCAAAATCATACAGTGAAAATATTTCAGGCCAGTATAGCATGCAGCACTGAGTGCCTCCGCCCTTCTCTATGCACCTCTAGCCAACACATTCTTTTGATCAAGGCTCACAAGCAATCCTACTGTCTGCAAAACATTGCATATAAAAAAAGACTGTATATAATACCAGTCACTGTATAAAACAACAGAGCATGATTATGTCTAAGCTAACGAAACGTCAGTCAGAGATTTTAACTTTCCTTATAACCTGGATAGAAGATAACGGTTATCCACCGACTCGCGCTGAAATTGCCAAAGAGTTAGGGTTTAAGTCACCTAACGCTGCCGAAGACCATTTAAAAGCCTTGGCACGTAAAGGTGCAATCGAAATGATCCCAGGTGCTTCGCGTGGTTTGAAAATAATTGACACCCGCGACGTCAATGATGTCGCTGTTAACGATAATGAATTGCCAGTGATTGGTCGTGTTGCTGCCGGCGAGCCAATTTTTGCTCAGGAACATATTGAAGGTACCTGCCCGGTTAATCCTGATTTATTTAAGCCTCGCGCAGACTATTTGCTGCAAGTACGCGGTATGAGTATGAAAGATATCGGCATTCTGGACGGCGACTTGCTTGCTGTGCATATTACTAAAGAAGCCACCAACGGTCAGATTGTTGTCGCGCGCATCGATGATGATGTCACGGTCAAACGTTATAAGCGTGAAGGCAGCACAGTCTGGTTGCTTCCAGAAAACAGTGATTTTGAACCAATTAAAGTTGATTTGAAAAAACAGAACTTAACCATCGAAGGTTTAAGTGTCGGCGTTATACGCCGCTAGAGAGGTTTTATGAATCGCCAGACATCATTTAATTCTCAACATATGCCATTGTTTGAACCCTTGCTCAGCACAGGCAGTTCGGCACTGTCACCCCTATTTACTGCTCCGATAAAAATAGCTAGCAGGAAGACGATTGAGAGCAACCCAAAGCTGTATGATGGTTTAATTAGCGAGATTTCTTTATCAGGACAAGCGCAACAATGCTTGCAGCTGATTGCTCCAATTTTACGAGAACTCAGCGAGGGCCAACACGATCGCTGGCTCACATTGATATCGCCGCCCAAGCACATCACTGCGCAATGGTTGCGTGATGCTGGCTTAAATCGTGAGCGTATATTAGTACTGCATCCGCGAGGTTTGCAGAGCAGTCAAGAATTAGCCTGTGAAGCATTGCGCTTAGGCTGTAGTCATACGATCGTTAGCTGGTTCAGTCCCCTGCCCAGCGCTGCTCGTACGCGTTTAATGGCTGCAGCAGATGCAGGTAGCAGCCATATTTTAAATATCCGCCATACCTTCCCGGTCTGATCTTTTCCTTTCAGATCGTTTGCCGCGCTAACCTTAGGCTAGCGCGGCTTTTTTATGCTGAGTTATAAATTAAAGGCTGACTAACAGCTTTTCCCAAGCCTTCACTTCTTTTTTAGAAGCACCACCGAGTAATTCCAGAGCTTGGCGCAAACGGAAACGAGTTAGATCAGGACCTAAAATCTCCATTGCATCCAAGACTGAAACAGAACTGGCCTGCCCTGTTATGGCTGCGAACATCAATGGCATGATATCGCGCAACTTAAGCTCAAGCAGCTCACCGGTCGCATTGATGGTCGCGGTAATATCTTCTTTATTCCACTGACGTAAGCTTTCCAGCTTCCACAAAACAATTTGCAATACTTGACGCACTTGAGTGTTATCAAGTTTCTTGTGCGTAAATAACTCTGCAGTCAATGGCACTTCTCCTGAAAAGAAGAAGCCAGCCAGCGGTGCAATCTGACTTAAAGTTTCCACACGGCCCTGCACATGCGGCGCAATTTGCATCACATAGTCAGTATTAAAGGCCCACTGACGTGCCGCATCAGCAAACTGCTCAACGCTGAGTTCACGCAACCATTGGCCATTCAGCCAAGATAGTTTTTCCACATCAAAGATAGGACCACCGAGGGAGACACGATTGATATCAAAGTGCTCAATCATCTCCTCCAGAGAGAACTTCTCACGCTCATCCGGCATCGACCAACCCATACGACCCAAGTAGTTGAGCATGGCTTGCGGTAAGTAGCCCATACGCTCGTAAAAGTTAATTGAGGTGGGGTTTTTACGCTTCGACAGCTTGCTCTTATCCGGATTACGCAGCAGCGGCATATAGCATAAAACGGGCTGTTCCCAGCCAAAGTACTCATACAGTTTGATCAGCTTAGGTGCCGATGGCAGCCATTCTTCACCACGCAAGACATGCGTAATACCCATTAAATGATCATCCACCACGTTCGCTAAGAAGTAGGTTGGCAAACCATCGGCTTTCATTAGGACCTGCATATCCATGCGATCCCAGCCAATTTCAACATCACCGCGCAACATATCTTTAACAATACAGGTGCCTTCAGTGGGTACTTTCATACGAATCACATGGGATTCCCCAGCAGCGACACGCTTTTGTGCTTCTGCAGGATCTAAATGCGCACAAAGACCATCATAGGCTGGAGTTTGCTTATCTGCCATTTGCTGTGCTCGCACTTCATTCAAGCGCTCGCTGCTACAAAAACAGGGAAAGGCATGGCCCTTATCAACCAAGATATCTGAATGCTCTTTATAAATAGCAGCGCGTTCGCTTTGACGGTATGGTCCGTGTGGGCCACCCACGTCTGGACCTTCATCCCACTCAATACCTAACCAACGCAATGCATCATAAATTTGCTGCTCTGATTCTGTACTGGAGCGTACTTGGTCAGTGTCTTCAATGCGCAGAATAAACTGACCACCGTGCTGACGAGCGAAGCACATATTAAAGAGTGCGATATAAGCGGTGCCAACATGCGGATCGCCAGTTGGAGAAGGTGCAATACGGGTACGTACAGTGGTCATTATGGGTACTCAAAACGTAAATATGGATTTTTCAGCGAGTATCTTAGCAAATTCTAAGCCGCTCACTCCAGTTTGGCTCAATAGCACAGCGTGACTGGAATTCAATCCAGTCACCAACTGCAGATTAAATCTCGAGTAGGCGTAAGCGTAAGCGCTGCACTTCATCACGCATTTGCGCAGCCGCCTCAAACTCAAGATCGCGGGCCAATTGATACATTTTCTCTTCAAGCTCTTTGATGCGCTTAGTGATTTCTTTGGGCGTACGCGTCAGTTGATCATATTCAGCGGCCTGCTCCGCCGCGCGTGCTTGTGCTTTACGCTTATTACTGCGCGAGCCCGGCACCACAGCGCCTTCCATAATATCCTTGACACTTTTCTTTACGCCAACCGGCGTAATATTATGTTCAGTATTAAAGGCAATTTGTTTTTCACGGCGACGATTGGTTTCATCAATGGCGCGCTCCATGGAGCCGGTCATACGGTCAGCATAAAGAATCGCTTTACCGTTCAGGTTACGCGCAGCACGGCCAATGGTTTGAATCAACGAGCGTTCGGAACGTAGAAAGCCTTCTTTGTCGGCATCTAAAATAGCAACCAACGAGACTTCGGGCATATCCAAGCCTTCACGCAACAAGTTAATCCCCACCAACACATCAAAGACACCCATGCGCAAATCTCGGATAATCTCAACCCGCTCTACGGTATCAATATCCGAGTGCAGATAACGTGCGCGCACATCATGCTCACCTAAATAATCCGTCAGGTCTTCTGACATGCGTTTGGTCAGCGTGGTGACTAAGACGCGCTCATCCACTGCCACACGAGCACTGATTTGCGAGAGTAAATCATCCACCTGAGTTAAGGCTGGGCGCACTTCAATCTCGGGGTCAATCAAACCGGTTGGACGCACCACTTGCTCAACCACCTGCCCTGCATGTTCTGCTTCATAGACACCTGGCGTGGCTGATACAAAAATAGTCTGTGGACTGGCTGCTTCCCACTCATCAAAGCGCATCGGGCGGTTATCCAGCGCTGATGGTAGACGGAAACCATAATTGACCAAGTTCTCTTTACGGGAACGGTCGCCTTTATACATGGCGCCGGTTTGCGGCACTGAGACGTGGGATTCATCAATAATCAGTAAAGCATTATCAGGCAAGTAATCATATAAGGTCGGCGGTGGCGCGCCAGGCTTGCCGCCTGACAAATAACGTGAATAGTTTTCAATGCCGTTGCAGTAGCCCAACTCTAAAATCATTTCCAGATCAAAGCGCGTGCGCTGCTCTAAACGTTGCGCTTCCACCAATTGATCGTTATTACGGAAATATTCTAAACGCTCGGCCAATTCAACTTTGATCTTTTCAACAGCTTCTAATAGCGTTTCACGCGGTGTGACATAGTGCGATTTTGGATAAAAAGTAAAGCGCGGCAACTTGCCAATCACTTTGCCGGTCAGTGGGTCAAAGGCGCTGATACTTTCCACTTCATCATCAAACAGCTCAACACGAATGGCTTCAAAGTCTGATTCTGCGGGGTACACATCAATCACATCACCACGCACACGGAAGGTCGCACGAGAAAAGTCCACTTCATTACGGGTGTATTGCAGCGCTGCCAAGCGTGCTAGCAAGTCACGCTGATTGATATGATCGCCACGGTCTAAGTGCACGACCATTTTTAAGTAACTTTCAGGGCTGCCCAAACCGTAAATTGATGACACTGTCGCCACAATAATCACATCAGGACGCTCTAGCAGTGCCTTAGTTGCTGACAAGCGCATCTGCTCAATGTGATCGTTGACTGAAGCATCTTTCTCAATAAAAGTATCAGACGCAGCCACATAAGCTTCTGGCTGATAGTAGTCGTAATAAGAAACGAAATACTCCACCGCATTATTCGGGAAAAACTCTTTAAACTCACCATACAGCTGTGCGGCTAAGGTTTTATTGGGTGCAATAATAATGGCTGGGCGCTGCACTCTTTCGATGACATTCGCCATGCTAAAAGTTTTGCCAGAGCCGGTAACTCCATGCAAGGTTTGGTGCGATAACCCGGACTCAATCCCCGCCACCAGTTTGCGAATGGCTTCTGGCTGATCACCGGCAGGTTCAAATTGTGTGACAAGCTCAAAGCGTGACATGCAAACCTCTAATAACAAGCGCGAAAAAACGGCGCAAAAAGTAATAACAGACAATTATCAACTCAAAATATTGCCCAGCTCGCTATAATACCTGTCGAATCGCGCTGCGTCTCGGCGCAGTGTCTGTTAAGCTAACAGCTCCATTCCACAATAATCGAGTTCTCTAAACATGAGCCTGTTCTCTGCCGTCGAAATGGCGCCACGTGACCCTATTTTGGGTTTGAACGAAGCTTTTAACACCGACCCACGGGCCCACAAGGTCAATCTCGGTGTTGGTGTTTATTACAATGAAGAGGGGCGTATTCCCCTTCTTAAGGCGGTTGCCTTAGCCGAAAAAGCTCGTGCCGAAGCGCATGCACCCCGCGGCTACTTACCCATTGAAGGCATCAGTACATACGACAGTGCCGTACAAAAGCTGTTATTTGGTGATGATGCTGAAATCACTCAATCTGGGCGTATTATTACCAGCCAAGCCATTGGTGGCACCGGCGCCTTAAAAATTGGTGCTGATTACCTTAAACGTTTGCGTCCTGATGCTGTTGTTGCCATCAGCAATCCAAGCTGGGAAAACCACCGTGCACTCTTTGAGTCAGCGGGTTTCCCAGTACAAAGCTATCGCTATTATGATGCCGAAAAGCAAGGTATTGACCTAGATGGCATGCTGGAAGATTTACGCAGTTTACCTGCACAATCCATCGTTATATTGCATGCTTGCTGTCACAACCCAACTGGGGTTGACCTCAGCCCTGAGCAATGGTTGCCGGTATTAGAAGTGCTACGTGAGTGTGAGCATATTCCATTCTTGGATATTGCGTATCAAGGCTTTGCTGAAGGCATTTATGAAGATGCAGCGGCAGTACGCTTACTTGCTGAATCAGGCATGGCGTTCTTTGTCTCCAGCTCATTCTCCAAGTCATTCTCACTGTATGGCGAGCGTGTCGGTGCGCTGTCCATTGTCACTGAGTCCAAAGAAGAAGCTGGCCGTGTACTGTCACAGCTAAAGCGTGTAATTCGTACCAACTACTCCAACCCACCCACCCATGGTGCTACGGTTGTTGGCTTAGTGCTCAATACACCGGAGCTGAATGCTCTATGGCAGGCCGAGTTAGGTGAAATGCGTGAGCGTATTTTGCTGATGCGCAAACTGATGGTTGAGCAATTGACAGCGAAAGGTGCCAAGCGTGACTTTAGTTTTGTTGAGCAGCAGCGCGGTATGTTTTCCTATTCAGGTCTAACCTCTGCGCAAGTCGATCGCTTACGCGATGAGTTTGCCATCTATGCCGTTGGCTCAGGTCGTATCTGTGTGGCTGCACTCAATATGAATAATATTGACACAGTAACCGACGCTATTGTACAGGTGCTCTAACAGCACAGGTTGCTAGCCAAGAAAAAGCCCAGTCTCTGCAGTGCCTAATGTTATGGGATCACTGCAGAGACTGGGCTTTTTTATGTGCAAACTATTTTGACAAGGTACAACGGCTGCTGATCAAAACAATCAGCAGCCGTTGTCTTACTCGCGTAAGCGCTCTGGTTTAATTAAGAAATGTGCCAGTGCCGGCAGCAGCCAAATCGCACCAAACATATTCCACAAGAACATAAAGGTCAGCATCAAGCCCATATCCGCCTGGAACTTAATCGCAGAAAACATCCAAGTTGCCACACCAATCGCTAAGCACACTCCCGTAAAGAGTACCGCTTTACCGGTTGATTTCAGCGTTTCATAATAGGCCTCTTGCAACGGCATGCCCATGCGCAGGAATGTTTCTAAGCGGCTATAGATATAGATACCGTAGTCAACCCCGATTCCCACACCTAAGGCAATCACTGGCAAGGTGGCGACTTTCACACCAATACCAACCCACGCCATCAAGGCATTAGCCAGTACCGAAGTCAGCACCAAGGGTAAAACCACACACAGCGTTGCTGCAAACGAGCGAAAGGTGATTAAACACATCATAATCACCGCACTGTACACCGCAATCAGCATTACCGTTTCCGAAGCAGAAATAACATCATTGGTCGCCGCTTCAATCCCCGCGTTACCCGCAGCTAACAAAAACTGATATTCATCGGTATTGTGCTGCACAGCAAAGTCCTCAACCGCAGCGACTGCGGTGCTCAGGGTTTCTGCTTTGTGATCCTCCAAGAACACCAATAATGGAGCCAGTGAGCAGTCTGAGTTGTACAGTGCATCCGCGCGCGCAATTGAGTTATTCAACACATGCTGGTTACGCGACAAGGTTTCCCACTTCAGGCTGCCCTCGTTCATGCCCTTAATCACTTGCTTAGATACTGTGACCATCGACACTACAGATTGCACACCTGGAGTATTTTCCATACGCCAACTTAAGTCATCCATGGCTTTTAACGTGCCATAGCTGGAGCAGCCTTCAGTTGGCGTTTTCACCATCACCACCAGCACATCTGAACTGGTGGAGTAGTTGCTAATCACAAAATCATTATCCAAGTTATAGCGTGAGTCCGCATGCAACTCTGGCGCACCTTGATCTAAGTCTCCGATTTTTAAATTTTGTCCATACCAAAGCCCAAACACCAAAGCACTGAGCGCAATTGCCAGCGAAACTGGCGCAACCTTTGGGCTGGCAAAGTTGGCAATCAAACGCCACAGTGGATTTTCACGTGCAGCATTATCACGACTGACTGCAACGGCTTTCTTACTGATACCAATATAAGAAATTAACACTGGTAAAAAGATCAGGTTGGTCAGAATAATTACGGCCACACCCACCGATGCACCCAACGCCAGTTCGCGAATCACACCAATATCAATCAGCAGCAAGGTAATAAAACCCACCGCATCCGATGATAATGCAACTAAACCGGGTACAAACAACTGCCTAAAAGCCATACGCGCAGCGGTTAATGAATCCAGTGCAGTGCCTGAAGCCATGGCGATACCGTTAATTTTTTGCACACCATGAGAAATACCAATGGCAAAAACTAAAAACGGTACCAGCATCGAGTAAGGATCAAGCCCAAAGCCCATTAAGTGCAGCAAACCTAACTGCCAACCGACCGCCACCAAGGTTGCAAATAGCACGGCGATGGTGCTTTTAATGCACTTGGTAAACCAGAGTAGCAGTACAAAAGTGATGCCGATCGCTACCGCAAAAAACAATGCCACACCAAATAGGCCATCAATCAAATCACCGACTTTTTTCGCAAAGCCAATAATATGGATTTTGACATCGGGGTTTTGCAGCTGATATTTCTCGCGAATTTTCTCTTCTAAACTGTGCGAGAAATCCTGATAATTCAGTTTAATTAACGTGCCCTGATCGTCAGGATCAGGAAACTCTTCGAGTAGTGGGATCTCAACAATACTGGATTTAAAGTTATTACCGACTAAACGCCCCACCTGCCCTGACTTCAGAATATTACTGCGCAGTTCTTCTAGGCTGGCGGCTGAACCATCGTAGGTTTGCGGAATGACGTTACCGCCAGCAAAACCTTGCTCTGTCACTTCAGTCCAGCGTACGTTAGGACTCCACAGCGAGCGCACACCTGAGCGATCTACGCCTGGAATATAAAACGCTTCATCACTGATTTGACGCAGCGTTTCCATATAGTCTTTATCGAAAATATCACCCTTGGTGTTTTCAACAGAGATACGCACACTATTGCCTAAGTTGGCTAAGTCGTTGCGGTGCTCAAGCATGGTCTCGATATAAGGATGCTTCAGCGGAATCATTTTCTCAAAGCTGGTTTCCGGGCGGACTTGCGCGGCGTTCCAAAATAAGAAAGCACTGATAATGGCACACAGAAGAATCACTGCGGGGCGATTATTGAAAATTAAACGTTCAAGCACTGCGGCTGGATTGTTTCTTGATTTAGATGTCATATTGACGGTCTCCAGTCTTATTATTTATCGAGCAACATCGTTGCCCTGTGCATCAGTTATATGGATACCGTTTTGTCCGACCAGTATCAGCCCACCATCCGTGCTGGAGATAACCCCAGTCAATGATGCACGATCAGCGCGGCTGGCCATCGTAAAGCTCTCTGCGCCATTCTCACTGCGTAATACCGTGCCACCATGGCCGACAATGACCAGCTCGCCACTCGACAGAAAACTTGCAGAAGCCAAACCAAACTGCAGATCACCACTATCGGTTTGCACTTTGGTTTCTAACCAGCTCTCACCAAAATCATGTGAGCGAAAGATATGTCCACGTAAACCATAGACTACTAATGTGTGCGGCTGCTGACCGGCGACAATACCAAATAGCGAACCTTGGTAAGGGCCTTCTAGAGCCTCCCACGAATCGCCCCAGTCCGCCGAGCGGAACATCATGCCCATCTCCCCCACGATAAAGAGACCTGCGTCAGTCACAGCACTAATAGCATTCAGGTGATAGCCTTCTTCATTGTCCAACTGCTCATCAATGCGCTGCCAGTCTTGGCCGCCATTATCAGTTTGGAGCAGCATGCCGTAAGCACCCACTGCATAGCCTTGGTTGCGGTCTTTAAACCAGATATCTAATAAAGGAGCTTCTTGCTCAAGGTCATCATATTGACGTGTCCAGGTTTCACCAGCGTCTGTCGTGGCTAAAATCAGCGCATCATGGCCAACCGCCCAACCATACTGCTGATCAACAAAATACACTGCCGTCAGTAATTGCTGGGTGGGCACTTTGGCTTGTGCCCAGCTCTGCCCGTCATTATCAGAATACAGAATATGCCCTCGATCACCGACCGTCAGCACACGTTGGCCAGCACGCACCACATCCAGTAACAAACCTGTTTGTGCAGCAGGCGACTCAATTGAGTAGGCCTGTGCAGTCATCTTGTCTGTATTGGCTGACACAGATACTGAGTACAGGCTGGGTATCAGTAATGCTGCACAGAGCGGTAATACTTTAAACAGGTCGATACAGTTCTGCACTGAACGACAGAGTCGAATCACTGCTGGGCCGCGCTCACATGCTGGCGATAAGGGTTCACGCATACATACTCCCCATTATTTTTATAATGACAGACCATCACTGACTCGGTTACACGCTTTAATCTTGAGATATCCAATATACAGAGCCAGTGCGGCTTTATTTAATCAATTTCTTATAATTAAGACGGCTCAGTAACAGGTTTAACTTAGGCTTTACGCCGTTACTGAGCGAATACACCACAACCATGCAGCTAATGAGGCTTAAAAAGCAACCAAAATCAGCATAATCACGCACTGAATAATTGGTTTTATTTTGACTGCTAAGTCATTGCTTTATATAAGAATATTTAACGAAGGGAGTGTTGCGTAAAAGGCAGGTTTTATCCAACTCAAAAATAATTCTGAACAACACAGTACTGCATTGCGCAGCACTGTGTTATTGCGGTCAGATAACTGCCCAAGCGGTAGAGACGCCATACATCTCAGGTTTCTAAGCATCCTCCTCTTTTAAGTGAAAAGGATGTCAAAATAGGTTAATGCAGATCGTGCGAACTGCCTTTGACGATGACTTATTCTTGGCCGCGCCCACCTCGACGTTGCCCATTACCTTGCCCACTGCCACCGCCACGACCTTGTCCACCACCAAAACCACCACCTCCGCCAGTACCACCACGCTCTACACCGCGCTGGAAAGCTGGCAAGTGACGCTCTAGTGAGGCTTCTTGTAATCTGCGTAACACAGTCACAATATCAGCGCGCATCGGCTCGGCAAAGAGTTTGTCGTATAAATCACCATTGGCAATTTCAGCTGCAACACTGGCTTCACAGGCTTCTTTCACCGTGGCATAGCGCTCAACTTTACCCGGCCATGGGTTGTCTGGCATTGGCAGATCGTAACGAATATATAAAGTACGCAGCGCCTCAATATGGCGTGCTTCTGCTTCGCGAATATTGATAAAGGGGCGTACTTCACCAAAGTCTTGAATCACTTGGTCGTAAATTGACCACGCTTGGTATTCGTCTTCTAGCGCTTCGTGTAAAGCATTGATTTCAGCGGGTGTTAGCTTGTCCATGCGAAACTCTCCTATCTGTGGTAGTTGAGATACATTAGCATTTAGAGAGGAACAGGTACAACACCGAACCTTTATATGCGCACCTGCAGATCAGCCTTTAACTGTGCAATCTGAAGACACCCTAGCCATGCGCAACAGAGCTCATACACGCATAAAAAAATAGGCTACAAACACATAGGGCACTGTATTGCACAGTGCCCTATGGAAGAAATGCGCTAGTATTTGCTAGCGCAGATTGTTAGAGAGGCGTGTTGCGCTTAGGCTGGCAAGCTTTTCTCTAGCACTTCAATCAGATCTACTGATAAATCGCCACTGTTTTTAATACGCTTGAGTTGCGCCAGCATCATTTCTTGCTGGTGTAAGTCAAAGCGCTGCCAGCGGGTTAAGGGCGAAAGCATACGCGCGGCCATTTGTGGATTTAAGGCGTCGAGCTGAATCACC
>DASRNZ010000023.1:0-4093 GCA_035647155.1 Thiopseudomonas sp. | reverse complement strand
GTGGCGTTTAAGGGGCGCGCATAATGGCTGATTTTTATAGCGTGACTACCGATTTAATCTTACTAGAAGAATACATGCTAATTCGTAATATGAATGAAAGGGCTAGGTTTATACGCGGCGCAGGAGACGAGCTAGAGCTTTTAGCTAGCGTTCACAATATTGATCTTGAAAGAGCCAAGCAACTACACAGCGCTTACCTAGAAGTAAAACCCTTTGAGTACTGGCCGAACGGCGCTATGACCGTAGCCCATAACATTTGCGAATGGGATAGAACAAAAAACTATTATTACATCACGCAGGCGCAAAACCTTTTATACAGGCAGGGTATTCCGTTAACGCCCGTAGTAAGTAAAGCGTTAGACCAAGGTCAACATTATTTAATTACCGAGCGTACAAAAGGTTCAGTGAAAACAGCGCATGAAAAAGCACAGCTAGAAGGTGTTTTCTTTTTAATGGCTAACCTAATGTATAAGCGTGAAGGTATCACCCTAGCAATGGCGGCACACTATGCAGCTACAGCATATAAAGGTATTTATAAGGCCTCGACATTGCAGCGGAAATATAGCGAACAGTTTGCAAAATCACAGGCCGCTCAAGATCTTTATTGCTGTATAGATGCCGGAGTACCCTACCACTACGACCACTGGACAGCAGTTATTGAACAGCTAGAGCTAGACCCAAAGCTAGAAGGTACGCGCCGGTAAACCCGCAGGGGAATAATAATCTTTTTTTATTCCCTTATAAGCGCCAGCAGCGCGCTATTAAATAGGTGTCGACATTCACAGAACAGCCCAAGGAGGGCTTGAGAAATGACGACACAACAGCCGCTAAATACCCTTATCAAATTGCCCGAAGTAAAGCGCCGCACGACCCTAAGCACGAGCGAGATTTACCGCCGCTTAGAAGCTGGCACCTTCCCCCGTCAAATCAAATTAGGCGCTAAGGCGGTCGCATGGCTGGAGTCTGACATTCATGCTTGGATTGATGAGCGCGTGGCTGAGAGTGTGGAGGTGGCGCAATGAAAAACGCCCGACCAACCGAAGTTAAGCCGAGCGCTTTAAGTGCTTTGACGAGCATGGCCATTATAGTTGCTAACAATCCTACCGTACAGCAGCTCGCACACCTTGAGCTTATCGCAGCAGCGCTGAGCCTAAGCGGGTTTTGTCCACAAGGCCGCCTAATCGACACATGCGAGCAGTCAGGCTATTCGCGCGATGAGACGCGCACGCTAATCACGGCCTTAGTTGATTTAGGCTTAGTTGAGCTTAGCGTGACTAAAGAATCACCCTTTCAAGTAAACGTTGCAGTCTGTGATGGTGCTGAGTTGCTGGAGGTGGTGCAATGAATACGGATATTCAACGCGCTCAAAGCGCTTTACAGTACTTGAACGCACACGACCGCGAAGAATGGTATGAAGCGGCTATGATGCTCAAGTCAGAGTTCGGTGAGATTGCCTTTGATAGCTGGAACGACTGGAGCCAGCAGGCTGACAATTACAAAGCAAGCGATGCAATGTCAGTATGGAAAAGCTGCAAACCATCCGGCGGCTTAACTATCGCTACTTTGTTTTATCGCGCCAAGCAAAACGGATGGATTGATGATTCTAAGCCCGTTATGCCAAGCCCTGCTGAGCTTGCAGCGCGTGCTTTATCGCGCCGTATACAGCAACAGCAAGCTGACAACGAACGAGAGCACCAGCAGGCTGTGACAGCCGCTAAAGCTGCTTATCTATGGAGTAAGGCGTTATCAGCAAATCCTAATCATCCGTACCTGCAAGCAAAGCAGATTAAGCCGTTTGATCTGCGTCAGCGTGGCGCTGCGCTTGTGATTCCAATTGTCGCAAACGGGCAGCTGGTTAACCTGCAATTTATTCAGCCAGACGGTGAAAAGCGTTTCCTTAAAGGTGGTCAGGTAGCTGGCGCTTATGCACCAGTTGGACAGCATGATGATCTGATTTATATCTGCGAAGGTTACGCAACCGGCGCAACTATTCACCAGATGACAGGTAAAGGCGTGCTGTGCGCATTGAATGCCGGTAATTTGATAAGCATTGCACAACAGGCGAGAAAAACCTGCCCAGCTGCGCATATTGTTATCTGTGCTGATAACGATCACCAAGCCACAGAAAATACTGGAGTTGATGCAGCGAGAAAAGCCGCAGCGGTGGTTAATGCTGAGCTTATGATTCCAGAGTTTCCACCAGATCATCATGGCACTGATTGGAACGATTACCACTTGATGATGCAAGGAGGTGCGCAATGAGCATTACAAATCAATTGCAGCCGCGTGGCAAAGTCGAGCAGATCATGCCAGAGCCGCTTGTAGATCAGGCTGAAGCGCCAGCACCTTATCCGATTGATGCATTGCCGCCAATGATGCGTGACGCTATTAAAGGTATAGCTGACCTAGCCCAATCACCAATTGAGCTTGTCGGTCAGTGTGTACTGGGAGCCGCGTCTTACCTTGCACAGACCCGAGTTGATGCGTGGTCGCATAAGTCCTATCAAATGCCATGTAGCATAAACTCGCTGGCGCTTAATAGGTCAGGCGGTGGGAAATCGTCTGCACACGACCCAGCATTTAAGCCGATTATGGAAGCTGAAAAAGAAATCAGTCAGAGCTATTACAAAGAAGTTGCTGAGCTAAATAGCGGTGCCGATGGCTTAACAGGCAAGCAGTTAGCACAGTATAAAAAAGACAACCCAGCACCGCCTGACCCGACTACGATTATTGGCAGTGATGGCAGTATCAGCCGGATCATGGCGAAGTTCGTAGAGGGTACGCCGTCACTATTTTGGAGCACAGACGAAGGCGGTCAAATGCTTGGTGGTCATAGTTTAAAAGCAGATAACCGAGTTGCTGTATTGGGTAGCCTTACCCAGCTATGGGATGCAGGCAAAGGTGAGCGTCTACGTTCAAGCGAAAATGCGGATGCATCCGGTAAGTTTTGGCAGCGGCGCCTTAGTCTGCACTTGATGGCGCAAGAGGTGGCAGTTCGCGATGCACTGACTGACCCAGTAATGAGGGAGCAGGGATTCTTGCCGAGATTCTTATTCTGCGCACCAGCGTCATTGGCCGGAACAAGAATTATGACAGTGGATCGTATGTTCAAAAAGCCTGAAGAATATATCGGCATTGCGGATTATTGGCAGCGACTTAAAGACATTATGCGGGAGCCTGAAAAGATCGAGGACGGCGAAATAAAAGCAGATAGGCTTGATCTTACCCGTGGCGCACGTTCTCTATGGATGGACTTCTACAATGATGTAGAGCACCAGCAAGGCCGCTTTGGTATGTATGCAGAGCTAACACCATTTGCTAGCCGTGGCGCTCAAAACGCATTGAGAGTTGCAACAGTCATTGCACACTTTGAAGGTCGCAACCATGTAGACGATCAGGCAATGGAAGCTGCACTAGCTATCGTGGATCACAGCCTGCTGGAGTGGCACCGATACGCCTGCGAAGTTCGCGTAGATAAAGCAACACAAGCTGCAATAGATATGTCGGATTGGCTTGTTAGAGAGGTTAAAGCAGGCAAGTCGAACTGGATGAGATTCACCGGTAGAGAGTGGAGCCGTAGTGGTTACAACCCGCTACGCAAGGCAGAAAAGCGAGATGAAGCATTAGACATTTTGCTTGATAAAAGTCACTTGTTAACCGGCGACAAAGGCAAGTCGTTCAATCTTAATGCTTTACTGTTAAACCCTGCTGCGACAACTGCGACAATTGCGACAACAGCCGCCAAAGCCAGTAGCGGCGATGGGTACAGCAATTTGCAGAGTTGCGACACTGCTGCGACACACTGCGACAAAAATAGCGCCAGCGATGATACGCCGGAAAATGTCGCAACGTGTCGCAATGGTGTCGCAGTTACTGAAGGCGCGCAAAGCCCCACAGATCAGGGCTTACAGGAGAATGTCGCAGAAGTCGCAAATGTCGCACCTGCTGAGCAGTGGGAGGCAACTATATGAATGCTGCTGCAATTATTGAACAGGCGTTACTCAGTGGCGTGATGCTTGGCACTGATGGGCAGAATATAAAACTCGCAGCCAGCAAACAGCCAAGCGTTGAATTGATGGATTCGCTCAAGTGC
>DASRNZ010000022.1:0-18449 GCA_035647155.1 Thiopseudomonas sp. | reverse complement strand
GCATCATTTTATTGTCAGTATTGTGTTGTGTCTTATTAAGATCAATAAGTAATACACTTGTTAACATCGCGCCTGTGTGCGCTGTGAGGACTGGCATCAATGACGCAAATTTCTGAACGTATTTTGGTTCAAGCGCACTTGGCGGCGAAGCAGGTTGAAGAACTGACGCCCGAACAAGAAGCGTATTATTGTGAACGTATTATTGCTGAGCTGAAAGCGCAGGATGCTGTTTTAGTCGCGCATTATTATTGCGATCCTGTTATTCAAAAACTGGCTGAAAAAAGTGGCGGCTGTGTAGCTGACTCGCTAGAAATGGCGCGTTTTGGTAGTGAACACAGTGCACAAACCCTTGTGGTTGCTGGTGTACGTTTTATGGGCGAAACCGCCAAAATTCTCAATCCTGAAAAACGCATTTTAATGCCAACCTTAGAGGCGACCTGTTCGCTTGATTTAGGTTGCCCCATTAAAGAGTTTTCTGAGTTTTGTGATCAGCATCCTGAGCGTACAGTGGTGGTGTATGCCAATACATCTGCTGCAGTTAAAGCGCGTGCGGACTGGGTAGTGACCTCCAGTTGTGCATTGGAAATTGTTGAGAGCCTGATGGATAATGGTGAAACGATTCTGTGGGCACCAGACCAGCATTTAGGCCGTTATATTCAGCGTGAAACCGGCGCAGATATGCTGCTGTGGGAAGGTGCATGCATCGTCCACGAAGAGTTTAAATCCAAGCAGTTGGCGGATATGAAAGCTTTGTATCCTGAAGCTGCTGTTTTAGCTCACCCAGAATCGCCCACTGCGGTGCTTGAGTTGGCCGATGTGATTGGTTCAACCACGCAGCTGATCAAAGCCAGCCAAGAATTACCTAATGAGCAGTTTATCGTTGCAACGGATCGTGGCATTTTCTATAAAATGCAGCAGTTGAGTCCTAATAAAAGCTTTATTGCAGCGCCAACCGCAGGTGAGGGTGCAGCCTGTCGTAGCTGTGCAAACTGTCCGTGGATGGCGATGAATACCCTTGAAGCATTACTGCTGGGTTTACAAAATGGCGACAATGAAATCACTGTTGATCCGGCCATTATTCCTAAAGCGGTACGTCCATTGCAGCGTATGCTCGACTTCACTCGCGATGCACAAATTAAGCTGACCGGTAACGCCTAGTTATAACCTAGATGCCTGCCGTACCGCGCTAGTTGACTTCCCCCCCCCACGGGGCTTTCAGCCCCAAGTCGGGCGCTTCGCCATCCATGGCTGCGCTTGACGTGATACTAGCGCGGTACTTGTTAGGCTCGGCTATATTGCTTCAAGTCTGTAATATCTCTTGTGCAAATCAGAACTGCGTCATAAATATATGGCGCTTATTTGTGGCTGTAATACACTCAGCGCATAGAGTCATCAGTGCATGGTGGCGTTGTGGGTTATTCATTAGGAAGAGGTGTGACTTGGCTCGTTTACATAAATATATAACACTGGCAGGCGCGTTATTACTCGTAGGCTGTCAAGCGGTAAACACCACCAACTCAAGTGCTGTGGGTGTCGAACGTAAACAGTATATGTTCAGCTTATTAAGTACTGATCAGGTGAACCAAAGCTACGCACAGTCTTACCAAGAAACTTTAAATAAAGCTCGATCACAGGGTAAGCTTGATACCAGCAGTCATAATGCCCAACGCCTACAAACCATTGGTCGACGTGTGATTGCCCAAGTGGGTCATTTCCGAGCCGATGCGCCACGCTGGGATTGGCAGGTGAACCTGATCGACAGTCCCGATCTCAATGCGAACTGTGGTCCAGGTGGCAAGATTATTTTTTACAGTGGCATTATCACTAAGTTAAAACTAACTGACGATGAAATCGCTGCGGTGATGGGTCACGAGATTGCCCACGCATTACGTGAGCACAGCCGTGAGGCGATGTCTAAAGCTTATGCGGTTGATATCGCTAAAACAGGTGTGGGTGCTATCTTAGGTGTCAGTCAGGATACCATGGAGCTTGCTAATGCTGCGGTAGAGTACGGTATGACTTTGCCCAATAGCCGCGGTGCAGAAACTGAAGCCGACTTAATTGGTATCGAGCTGGCGGCACGTGCCGGTTATAACCCCAATGGTGCAGTGAGTTTATGGCGTAAAATGGAGCAGGCCAGCCAAGGTGCTCCCGCTGAGTTTATGAGCACACACCCATCCTCCTCCACACGTATTTCCAACTTAGAGCAGGCTATCCCCAAGGTGATGCCTTTGTATAATCAGGCAGCTAAGCGCTAAGTAATGCTATAGAGCACTGACTGAATCAATTGAATAATTCAGTCAACGTTGAGATTGAGTTAAATAAACAGCTGTACGCTTGATTGTGTACGGCTGTTTTTATTTGTGGGCTTTTAAAATTACAAATTTAGCGTTGGCAGCGATCTGCTCAACCTCACGGAACATGCGCTTGAGCGTGACGTGATAGCCTAAGTGACGGTTACCAACGATCCATAATTGCCCGCCTTTCTTCAATGCTTTATGGCTTTGCTGAAACATGCGTCGTGCTAAAAAGTCACCGACCACTTGCTGTTGATGAAAGGGCGGGTTGCACAAGACCATATCTAAAGACTCAGGCTGTTCAGCGCCCAAACCATCACCTGCATAGATGGTTACTGGACGCTCGCTCAAGGCTTGCTGCCAGTTTTCTTGTGCCGATTGCACCGCCATATAAGACTCATCGATTAGGCGCAGCTGCGCCTGTGGATTATTCAATGCGCAGGCAATGCCCAATACACCATTACCACAGCCTAAATCCGCAACCTGAGCATCACCTAGATTACTTGGCAGATGTGGCAGAAAAAACCGCGTGCCAATATCCAGCGCTTCACGGCAGAAAACCCCAGCATGATTACGCAAGCTGATCTGTGGTTTATCCAGTTGATAGATGCTTGGATAAGGTGATTGAGCCTGTGTTTGCGCGGTGGGCGTGACGAAGAGCAAACGTGCTTTTTTCTCAGCTAGGCTGGCTTGCACTGGACCAATATAGCGCTGCATTAGATCACCGGCTGAACGCGGCAAGTGCTTAACCATGCCGGCGGCGACGATAATAGTGTCTTGGCTAATATGACTTTGCAGGCGAATCAATTGTTCTTCAAGTAGGGCGAGTGTCTTGGGTACGCAAATCAGCACGCAATCATAAGGGCCAGCAAAAGCCTGATCAGATGGAATAATGTGCACGCTATTCTGATGCAGCTGGTTGCGACTGAGATTATTGCGCAGGCCTTGGTGTGCCAAAAATGAATCGCCACTGCTGTGCACTGTCATATGGCTGCAGAGACTGGCAGCTAGAGCGCCGAAACTGTCGTTGAGTATCAGTGCGCGTGGATTCTCAGGTAGCTGACAGCTGCTCAGGTGCTTAAGTAGGTATTCATCGGCAGCATCAAAAGCTTGTAAGGGACTGTTGTTTTGCTCGGGGTAGCGCAGCAAATCAAGTTGGGAAAAGTGGGTATCAAATATAGGCATAAGGATCGCAGGTGTTTGTTTGGCCAAAAATGGCGTATGAATAGGGGTATCTGTTAGTTAATGAGGTGCAGTATGAACGCGACGCAAGAAAAGTTCACCCGACAAACCATTACACACCTGCATACTTGGACGCCCAGTCTGTTTAGTTTTCGCTGCACGCGTGATGCGGGTTTTCGTTTTACCGCTGGGCAGTTTGCGCGTCTTGGTGTGCGTAAGGCCAGTGGGTCGATTGTTTGGCGTGGTTATTCAATGGTCTCCAGTCCGTTTGATGAGTTTTTGGAGTTTTTCTCGATTGTAGTCCCAGGCGGTGAGTTTACCAGTGAGTTGAGTCAACTGGCTGTGGGTGATGAGATTTTGATTGAGAAACAGGCGCATGGGTTTTTGACCTTGGATCGTTTTGTCGATGGCGAGCATCTGTGGTTGCTATCAACAGGGACCGGAATTGCGCCATTTTTATCAATACTGCAGGATTTCTCTGCTTGGGAGCGTTTTCAGAAGATTGTATTAGTCTATAGCGTACGCACGCAGGCTGAATTGGCCTATGCTGAGTTATTGGATGAGATTTTGACCCGTGAATATGTGGCTGAGTATGCGCATAAATTTACTTTTGTGCCGGTGGTCACACGTGATGCAGTGCCTGGCTGTTTGGGCGCGCGGATTACTGATTTGCTCAATTCCGGTGAGCTGGAGCGTGTGGTCGGTCTGCCGTTGGAAGCGGAGCATTCGCGGGTGTTGCTCTGTGGTAACCCTGAAATGGTTGAGGATTGTCGGGTGCTCCTGCAGAAACGCGATATGCAGTTGTCCTTGACGCGTAAACCTGGTGCTGTGGCGGTAGAAAATTATTGGTGATTTAGACTGAATACTGAAGCTAAGCTATAAGTGGCTGGGCTTCAGTATTGACCAGTAGGTTATTTCTTTGCTTGTACTGTGGTTGTATATTTGCAATAGAATTTAAGCCGCCAAATTACCGGCTGGGCCGAAGAACTCATAGTGAATATCAGCATCGTCTATATTACGTGCTTTAAGCAGACGCCAGACATGCGTCAGCATGGGTGTTGGGCCACACAGGTAAATCTCGCTTTGACGATCGCCAATCAACTCATCCAGTAAAGCTTCGTCGACAAAGCCTACGCTTTGGTGAGTTTTGTTGTCTAGATCGTGCGCTGTAGGTTCGCTAAAACGTAGGTGGGTCTTTAAGTTTGCATATTGGCTTTGCAACGTAGCCAGTTCATCAGCAAAAGCACGAACTGAACCGTTAATAGCACACTGCAGGAAAATGATTTCTCGATCAGCATGTTCAGCTAATGCGCTATGCAGCATGGATAGAACCGGTGTAACACCGACGCCGCCCGCAATAAATAGCAATGGGCCTTGTGCATGCTGCGGTGGTTGCAAGGTGAACTCACCACAAGGTGGTGCAATTTCAACGATATCGCCAACTTGCAGTTGGTCGTGTACATAACTTGAACATACGCCATCCGGTGTATTTTCTGCTAAAGCCACTTCGCGTTTAATGCTCAGGCGGTAATGCTCTGCACCGGCTGCGTTAGACAAACTGTAGTTACGCATAATCGGCGTACCATTTTCAGGTGTGACACGTAGGGTAATATATTGGCCGGGTAGGTGCGCCTGCAGTGGCTGACCGTCCTCAGGTGCAAAGTACAGTGAAATAATATTATCGCTGGCTGGCTCACGCTTTGTGATCACAAAAGGTTTAAAACCTGACCAACCATGCTCACTTTTCTGATCAGCATAGATTTTATCTTCGCGGGCAATAAATAAGTTAGCCAGTTGATTGTAAGCCGCTGCCCAAGCATCAATAATTGCCGGAGTGGCTGCCTCGCCTAAAACTTCTTTAATCGACTCGAGTAAGTTTGAGCCGACAATCGGGTAGTGCTGTTCTTTGATACCCAGTGAAGCGTGTTTTTGTGCAATCAGTTCGACTGCACCGGCCAAAACACTGGGGTTCTCAATATGTTTCGCATAAGCGCAAATAGCTGCTGCTAAAGCACGTTGTTGTCCACCGGTATGCTGGTGGGCAGGGTTGAAAAATGAGAGCACTTCAGGGTTTTCACGGAACATGCGCTCGTAGAAATGACGTGTTAGCGCTTCGCCATTTGCATCGAGCACGGGTACTGTTGCTTTAATAACAGCCAGTTGATCTGCTGTGAGCATGGTGTTTCTCCTTAAAGTGGTATTTTACATACCTGTTTAAAACTGGCATATTAAATGCCTCTTTCCATTAGGTCAAGTCATGCAGCTCTCGACACACACAGATTTTTCGTTACGGGTTCTTATTTATCTGGCATTACAGAAAGATAGTGCGCCAGTTACAGTGCAGAAAATCGCAGAAGATTATGGTATTTCCGCCAATCATGTCGCTAAAGTAGGGCAGACATTAACGCAATTAAACTATGTGAAAAGTTTGCGTGGACGCAATGGTGGGTTGGTATTGGCTGTACCACCGAGCAGCATTAATGTAGGGAAAATTGTGCGGGCAGTAGAAAATCTGAAACTTTTAGAGTGTTTTGCTCCGGGTTCAACCTGTCCGATTGAGCCGGTGTGCGAGTTAAAGCATATTTTGTATAAGGCGCAAGCGGCTTTTTTAGCAACACTGGATCAATACACGCTAGCGGATCTGATCGGTGATAAAGCGGGATTAGAAAAGCTTTTATTTAGGTCTGGCACTTTATAAGTAAACTGTTGATGACTTAAAGCTACAGTCGGGCCAGCACTGCATATGAGCGATAAGAGTTTTACTCTTTGTATGCTGGTTATCAGGCTTTACAGAAAGATAAAATAGACAGGCTATACTCAAATCAGTAGTGAAACTTCTTAAAGAAATCTGATAACAATAATAACTTTGAGAGTAGCCCATATGAAACAGACACAATGCTTTAATTTTAAATCTATGCCTGTATTGATTGCAGCGTTATTTTTTTTGCTGCTGATCAGTGCACAGAGCGCCCTTGCAGCTACAGATGCTGCTAGAGGCGTACCGTTAAATAAGCCAACCGCCAAGGTTATCCTTAGGGTGGATGGACTGATTACACAGACTAATGCGTCTGCACAGGCACAGTTTGATTTAGCGATGATTCAGGCGTTACCTGCAGCAACGGTTTACACCTCCACAGTGGTAACCGATGGCATCAAACGTTTTGATGGCGTCTTGGTGCGTGATCTTTTGAATAGGCTTGGCCTTTCAGCTCAAGCTCAAAGTGTTGAAGCCAGTGCGCTCAACGATTATCTGGTTGATATACCCTTGGCCGATTTTTATAAGTATGACGTATTACTGGCCACGCATATGGATGGAGTGTTACTGCAGCCGATAGATAAGGGGCCTTTATGGCTGGTTTATCCGCGTGACAGCCATAGAAAACTACAAGATATTCGTTATGACTACCGCTGGGTCTGGCAGCTGAAACACTTGCATATACATTAAGGTTTTGTCGTTATGTCGCGTACTAAAAAAATATTTATGCGCTACATCTTACCGTTGATGACCATTGTTTTGTTATTGGTATTACTGGCTGTAGCGTTATTTCGACTCTCTACTATTCAACGTGAAATGCGTTATAACTCCAATGCCAATATGGTTTGGGTCGTTTACTACACCCATCTTGAAAGTTTGCGCTTAACCGATGAGCTGCAAAAAATAGCGCTGGATGCTAGTGCGGATATCGACCTTGAATTTCGTTACCAGATGCTTTTAAGTCGCTTAAATTTGCTGCATGACGGTCCGCAAGCACGATTTTTAGATCAAGTGGGCTTATTCAACGAGCTTAAACTGCACACAGATAGGCTGCAGCAGATTGAGCATTTACTGACTGTCGATCCTTTAAGTGCAGAGCAATTAAAGACTTTGCAGCAAAGGCTCAGTGAGTTCAGTGCATTTATGCTGAAGGCTTCAGGACGGGCAATGACCGCGCAATGGGAAGAGCTGGGCGCGGGTGTGGATATGAACCGCAACGCCGTTTTAACCATACTGTTTATCGTGGTTGCGATTTTCTTATGCAGCCTGTTTATTTCTATACAGTTTCTAGTCGCGCTGCAGCGCAGTCGACAAAATGAGCGTATTAAGCAGCAGCAAGTTGAACTGCAAAAGCAGCTAGAGCATGAGCGTAAAATAAGCGAACTGTACCGCAGCTTTGGGGCGATGGTCTCCCATCAGTTTCGTACACCATTAGCCATTATTGATGCCAGTATGCAGCGTTTAATTCGTGCTGCAGAGCGCATGACCCCAGCGCAAGTGGTTGAGCGAGCCAGCAAAGTGAAAACGGCGACAGAACGTTTAACCCATTTGATTGAAAGTATCTTAAGAGCGGATCGTTTTTTAGAGCAGGTGGATATCCAGTTACAACGATTCTCTTTAGCTGATTTAGTTAAAGAGCTTATTGATCGGCATGTTTTTTTACACCCCAGCCGCCAAGTGATCTTCACCGTTGAACACAATAAAGACCTGCAAGCGATTTTTGATCCGGTGCTGGTCAATGAAATTATTGTTAATTTGTTATCTAATGCTGATAAGTACTCGCCGGCTGATCGAGAGATTAGGGTCGATATTTATCAGCATGAGCAGTGGGTGTGTTGCCAAATTAAGGATCAAGGTCGCGGCATTGCTGATAAAGATCTTGCGCATATTTTTCAGCGTTACTATCGCGCCACTTCAGTTGTTGATGTAGCTGGCACAGGTATCGGGCTGTATGTCGCTACTGAATTGGCTGAGCTGCAAAGAGGTCGGGTGACGGTGAGCTCAGAAGAAGATATAGGCTCAGTCTTTACTTTATATATGCCACGTTTTTTTAGTGGCTAATGGAGTTAACGCGATGAAAAATTCAAAGTTACCCATTGAACCTATCATTCTCTGTGTTGAGGATGAGGTGGACTTACGAGAAATTCTCGTTGAGGAAATGCAGGATGCTGGTTATCAGGTGCTTGAGGCAGGTGATGGTGAAGACGCTTTAATGACTTTGCAGCACACGCGACCGGATTTGATTTTATGTGATATTGCCATGCCGCGTATGGATGGCTATCAACTCTTACAGCATATCCGTAACCGTCATCCTGAGTTGGCTGATGTGCCGTTTATTTTTCTAAGTGCGCAAGATCAAGTCGAGCAAATTATCAGCGGTAAGCATGCGGGCGCGGATGACTATTTAGTTAAACCGATCAATTTTGATTTGATGTTAGCGACCATTGATGCGCGTTTACGCCAAGTACAGCGTCTACAAACACAGTTGAAAAGCCAAGCAGTAGAAGCTGATACGCCAGCGTTAGAGTCAGGCAGCAGTGCGAGTAAAATCTTCCAGCGTATTTCAAAAACCTTGGATTTTGTCAATTCAGGCATTGTTTTGCTGGATGAAAATGCACACACGTTATTGATGAATAACACCGCTAAGACCGTTATCAGTCAAGCGCTGTGCCCAGACATTACTGCAATGGTGAAACAGCATGATCAGCACACAGTCTGGCAGCATGCTGCGATTAGCCAAGCGATCTTAGCGACTAAACAAGGTGGCGATTATATTGATTTTCTATCCTTAGCTTGTCACAAAGGGCAGCGCGATGTATTGCTCACTATTTGTGCTTTAAGTGCAACATCGCTGTACAGCGATGAGCCGGTTGTTGCGTTGTTTTTTAGTCACAGCGGTCATCATCAACTGGTGCCCTTTAAGGCGCTTGAAGCCTTGTTTCAACTGACGCCGATGGAAAGCCGTGTTGCTTGGGCCTTTGCTCAAGGTATGCGTTCGGAAGAAATTGCCCAAACGTTCAGTGTGTCGATGACGACAGTGGCGTTTCATAAACGCAATATTTTTCAAAAAACACAAACAAACCGACAAGCCGATTTAGTCGCTTTGTTATTAACACTTCCAGCCACAACTTTTTAAGATCCTTGCGGCGGTATTGGGCAAAGCTTTCCGCGCCAATACAAGTCAGGCAGAAGTGAGTACTTTTGAGGTATTGCTTGGCTTCAGTATCCGCTAAACAGCTTAGCGCAAGAGTTATCCCGTCTATTTAGACGGCTCCCGCAACAGATAAAATCGATAGCCTAGGCTATACACACTCAATGTAAATGCAGACGACACAAGAGATGTTGCTGCATGGCCTAAGTAAGGAGGCAATTATGTGGGATTTTAGCCTAAAGAAATCGTTTAGTTTACTCGTTCGCACTCTGCCTTTTATATTGCTGCGTTGTGCAGTGTATTTTGGCATTACCTTGGCCTATATTTTAATGATGGGTGTCGGCGCGGGTGTAGGTTATGGCATCGGCGGTTTTGGTGATGAGAGTTTTCAAACAACAGCCGCTATCTGGGGAGGTATTGCTGGGTTTAGTATTGTTGGCGCTGTGTTGTTTTTTGCTCGTGAATATCTCCTGTATACGGTTAAGGCCGGTCATATCGCTGTGTTAATACGCTTAATTGATGGGGAAGAGTTGCCAGAAGGTCGCTCGCAAATTTCCTATGCCGGCCAAGTGGTTAAACAGCGTTTTGCGCAAACCAATACGCTATTTGCCATGGATATGCTGATTAAAGGTGTGATCACCGCAATTACAGGTTTAGTGCAAGGCGTAGCAAACTTTTTACTCATTCCTGGAACGCGGCAGTTGATGGGCGTGGTTAAGGCCTTCTTGCGCATTGCAGTGGGCTTAATTGATGAAGTGATTCTTGCTTATATTATTCGCACGAACAGTGATAACCCATGGTTGGCATCACGCACAGCACCGATTTTTACAAGCGTATGAACAAGGTAAGGAAATTTATGACGTTGAGCAGCATATAGAAAAACTCAACACAGAATCAAACCAACTTGAGCAGGCACTGAGAAAAGAAGAGGACAGAGATAAACATCGCTATTTACGTCAAGAGTTACGTGATATCGATCGACAGTTACAACGTGCTCGTGACGACCTGCGCTACCTCGAGAGACGCCTACGCTATTATTGAGTTGCGCGGTGCTGCAGGTCGTGTGACTGCTGTACAGATTGCAGTGCTAGTCTTTACTTTGCTGCTTAAGCAGATCGCGAATCTCGCTGAGCAATATTTCTTCATTACTCGGCGCTGGCGGCTCGGCGGGTGCCGCAGACGCTTCGGCAATCGCCTCTTCTTTGCGCTTAAGGCGGTTAATCGCCTTAATGCCCATAAATATTGCAAAAGCGATAATAATAAAATCAATGATCGTTTGAAGAAACTTACCGTACGCTAATACCACTGCAGGGATGTCACCTTGAGCGGCTTGCAAGGTGATGACTAAATCACTGAAGTCCACGCCACCAATTAAAATACCCAGCGCTGGGGTAATAATATCACCGACAAATGAGCTGACGATTTTACCGAAAGCCGCACCAATGATAATACCCACGGCCATATCAACAACGTTGCCCTTGACCGCAAAGGTTTTGAATTCTTTAACAAAGCTCATGTTTTCGCTTTCCACATAAAAATATAATTTACGCGACACTATGCCGCGTCCTGCAGGCAATGATACAGAGCTTGAGCAGAAAGTAGCGTAGGTTATTGATCAAAATCGACACGACATGCGCACCCAGGCAGTGCGCATCAAGACAGAATGAAAGCTTACTGAGTACGCGCTACAGAGAACTGAGCCAGTTCAATTAAGGCGTCGCGGTAGCCGGATGCTGGAAGGGCATCTAAGCACTTGATTGCGCGGTCAGCGTATTCTTGAGCTAATTTTGCGGTGTAATCCAGCGCGCCTGACGCTTCAACCGCTTCACTGATGGCCGCTAGATCCTCAATGCCGCCTTTTTGAATTGCTTTACGCACCAGTGCTGCTTGCTCTGGCGTACCATCACGCATGGTGGCAATCAGGGGCAGGGTGGGTTTGCCTTCAGCTAAGTCATCGCCAACGTTTTTACCCAATGTTTCAGCGTCACCACGATAGTCCAATAGATCATCGACCAGTTGGAAAGCAATACCTAGATTGTCACCGTAAGTGCGCAACGCTTCGGCTTGCTCAGCTGGCGCGCCTGCTAAAACCGCTGCGCTGTGAGTCGAGGCTTCAAACAGCATGGCTGTTTTACCGCGAATGACTTCCATATAGGTTGCTTCAGTGGTGCTGGCATCGCGTACTTTAGTCAGTTGTAGAACTTCACCTTCGGCAATCACGCGAGTGGCTTGTGAAATAATATCCATCACTGGCAGTGAGCCTAAGCGTACCATCATTTCAAATGAGCGAGCATATAAAAAGTCGCCGACTAGAACGCTCGGTGCATTCCCCCATTTAGCATTGGCAGTTGAATGACCGCGACGCAGGTCTGATTTATCGACTACATCATCATGCAGCAAGGTTGAGGTGTGTAAAAACTCAATCACACCTGCAAGCAAACGCAAGTCATCATCTTGCTTACCGACTGCGTTACCAGCCAGTAAAACTAGGAGTGGGCGCAGACGTTTGCCGCCAGCCGAGATAATATAATCACCGATTTTTTCTACCAAGGGGATTCGTGAAGACAGCTGTTGTTTGATGATGCTGTCGACTGCTGCAAAATCTTCAGCGACAATTTGGTAAAAAGCCTGTGGTTGCATGACTCTGCCTGCTCTAATAAGGTTGTGCAGCATGCTATGAGGCGCGCACCTATCTGTCAAGGTGAGCGCATACAATGCTTGCGTCTATATTGAATAGTACGTACAATTCGCGCTCCTGAACTTTACTTGGGCAACTCCCTGCCTTACGCAATTGCAGTGTGTCTTAATCCAACGCACAGCAGCCATGCCAACCGATACTGATTATTATAAAGCGTTGGGTGAGCAGGAATAACGGAGATATGTGATGTACGCAGTAATTGTAACTGGCGGTAAGCAATACAAAGTCGCCGAAGGCGAATATTTGAAGATTGAAAAATTGGACGTACCAGTCGGCGAAGCTATTTCGTTTGACCGCGTTCTTTTAATCGGCAACGGCGAAGACGTAAAAATCGGTGCGCCAGTTGTTGAAGGTGCTAAAGTGACAGCTGAAGTGATTGACCAAGGTCGTCACGATAAAGTTACCATTATCAAATTCCGTCGCCGTAAGCACAGCATGACGCGTCAGGGCCACCGTCAGTGGTTTACTGAAGTTAAAATCACTGGTATTCAGGCTTAATTGACTGAACCCCTAAACTGATTGATGGAGTGTTGATCTCATGGCAACGAAAAAAGCTGGCGGTAGTACCCGCAATGGTCGCGACTCGGAAGCGAAACGCTTAGGCGTTAAGCTGTACGGCGGCCAAACTGTTAAAGCAGGAAATATTATCGTGCGTCAGCGCGGTACAGAATTCCACCCTGGTCCTAATGTAGGCATGGGCAAAGATCACACCTTGTTTGCTAAAGAAGCAGGCGTGTTGAAATTTGAAGTTAAAGGTGCTTTTGGACGTCGCTACGTTAGCGTCGTTTCAGCCTAAGTAGCTTTACACGGAAAAGCCCTGTCATATGACGGGGCTTTTTTGTTTGTGCAGGCAGTAAAGACGGACTCTCCGTGCTTGTTGTATCCTGCGTTTATATTTATCAGCCTGCGGGCTCGCAGGAGGCACATTTTAATGAAGTTCGTCGACGAAGTATCGATTGTTGTAAAAGCGGGTGATGGCGGTAACGGTTGCATGAGTTTCCGTCGTGAAAAGTTTATTGAGTTTGGTGGTCCAAACGGTGGTGATGGTGGTGATGGTGGCTCTATTTATATGGAAGCTGACGTTAACCTCAATACCCTGGTCGACTACCGCTATACGCGCCGCTTTAATGCACAGCGCGGTGGTAATGGTCGCGGTGCTGACTGTACTGGCCCCGGTGGCGAAGATACCATTTTAAAAGTACCCGTAGGTACGACGATTATTGATGCTGATACTCAGGAAATCATTGGTGACTTGACTGAGGAAGGTCAACGCATCTTGGTGGTAAAGGGTGGTTGGCACGGTTTGGGTAACACCCGTTTTAAATCCAGTACTAACCGCGCACCTCGCCAAACCAGTGATGGTAAGCCGGGTGAGTTGCGTAACCTGAAACTGGAAATGAAAGTGCTGGCGGATGTCGGTTTGTTAGGTCTGCCTAACGCTGGTAAAAGCAGCTTTATTCGTTCAGTGTCAGCTGCGAAGCCTAAAGTAGCGGATTATCCCTTTACCACCTTGGTGCCAAACCTGGGTGTTGTGAGTATTGGTCGTTACAAAAGCTTTGTGATTGCTGATATTCCAGGTGTGATTGAAGGTGCTGCACAAGGTGCGGGCTTGGGTATTCGTTTCCTTAAGCACTTAACCCGTACGCGTTTATTGCTGCATATTGTTGATCTAGCACCGATTGATAACACTGACCCAGCACAAGATGCACAAGTGATCGCTAATGAAATTGAAGAGTTTAGTCCTTCATTAGCTGAGCGTGACCGCTGGTTGGTGCTGAACAAGGTTGATCAACTCTTAGAGTGCGAGCGTGAAGAGCGTAAGCAGGCAGTGATTGATCAGCTGGGTTGGACTGGCCCAGTGTTTATGATTTCAGCGCTGGATGGCGAAGGCACTAAAGAGTTGGCGCAAGCTATGATGCGTTATCTGGAAGAGCGCGATCTGCGTATCGGCGAAGATAAAGAATATGCTGAGTACTTGATCGACTTGGATCAGCGCATCGAAGATGAAGGTCGTGCACGTCTACAAGAGCTGGATGATATACGTGCGCTACGTCGTGCGGGTGTTAAAGCGGCTGCAGATGTGGAAGACGACTTTGATGAAGACGATGACGAAGAAGATGATGAGGACGGCGCAGAGATTATCTACGTTAATCATTAACTGATGGGTGGACTCAGCACACTGCTCAGGCAGGTGCTGAGTGTAAGAATTCAACAGGATTTGTGTTATGCGTAACAAAGTGACAGGCGCTCAGCGCTGGGTAGTGAAAATTGGCAGTGCTTTATTGACTGCCGATGGCCGCGGTTTAGACCGTAATGCTATGGCAATTTGGGTGCAGCAGATGGTAGCGCTGCGCAAGCAAGGTATTGACTTAGTCTTGGTCTCTTCTGGCGCTGTGGCTGCAGGTATGAGCCGCTTGGGCTGGCATGAGCGTCCCAGTGCAATTCATGAGTTGCAAGCCGCTGCTGCGGTGGGGCAGATGAGTTTGGTTAAAGCCTGGGAAAGCAGCTTTGCTGAACACAATGAGCGCACAGCACAGATACTCTTAACTCATGATGATCTGTCAGATCGCAAGCGCTACCTGAATGCACGTAGCACTTTACGTACCTTATTGGAGCTGGGCGTGATTCCAGTGATCAATGAGAACGATACGGTCGCTACCGATGAGATACGCTTTGGTGATAACGATACCTTAGCCGCTTTAGTGGCTAATCTGGTTGAAGCCGATTTGTTGGTGATTCTGACTGATCGTGATGGTATGTATGATGCTGATCCGAGCAAAAATCCTGATGCACAGGTGATCTTTGAAGCTCGTGCGGATGATCCCAGTCTGGATGCAATGGCCGGTGGTAGTGCTGGTGCTTTAGGGCGTGGCGGTATGCAAACTAAATTGCGTGCTGCACGTTTGGCTGCACGTTCCGGTGCCTACAGCGTGATCGTCGGTGGTCGTATTGAGCATGTTTTAGATCGATTGCATGCGGGTGAGCGTCTGGGTACTTTGCTGACACCTGAGCAGTGCCGTGATGGTGCACGTAAGCAATGGCTGGCGGGGCACTTACAAACTCGCGGTACACTGACCTTGGATGCTGGTGCGGTCAAAGCCTTAGCTGAAGATCATAAAAGCTTGTTGTCAGTGGGCGTGACTGCTGTGCAGGGCAATTTCTTGCGTGGTGAGATGGTCGTCTGTGTTGACCAGAAAGGCGTTGAAGTGGCGCGTGGCTTAAGTAACTACAGTTCAGCAGAAGCGACTAAGATTATTGGTCTGTGCTCAGAAAGCATTGTTGAAACGCTGGGCTATATGGCTGAAGCTGAATTAATTCACCGTGATAATTTAGTGACTCTTTAAGTTTCAAACAGCGCTACTTAATCAGTGAACTGCTGCAAATATAATAAAAAGCCCCTGCGTTAGAATTTAGCGCAGGGGCTTTTTTATTGCTGTTTTAGTCGCCACGTTGCCAGTGATTGGTCGCTGGATAACGGCGGTCGCTACCAAAGCTACGTTTGCTGATACGTGGGCCCAGTGCGGCTTGACGGCGTTTATATTCGTTCAGGTCCACTAAGCGTAAAATCCGCATGACCATATCTTGCTCAAAACCTTGCGCGATAATCGCTTGTGCTGATTGATCTTCTTCGACATATAAACGTAGCACTTCATCAAGAATCTCGTAGGGCGGTAGGCTGTCTGCATCTTTCTGATCCGGCGCGAGTTCAGCTGAAGGCGCGCGAGTTATCACGCGCTCTGGAACCACCTTGCTGAGGCTATTACGGTAGCGAGCTAAGCGGTAGACCATCAGTTTTGAAACATCTTTAAGCAGCGCAAAACCGCCCGCCATATCGCCATAGAGTGTCGAGTATCCGATAGCAGTTTCACTTTTGTTGCTGGTGGTCAGCACTAAATAGCCATTTCTATTGGATAACGCCATCAGTAGATTACCGCGGCAGCGCGCTTGCAGGTTTTCTTCTGTGGTGTCATGGACACTACTGGCGGGCATATCTGCAAAGACTGGAGCCAGTGTTTGCGTAAATGCCTCAACCATGGGTGCGATGGCCAGTGTTTTATAATCAACGCCCATGGTACGAGCTTGCTCCGCTGCATCGTCTTTACTGATCTGCGCGGTGTAGTGATAGGGCATCATCACCGCTTGCACCTTATCGGCACCGAGCGCATCGGCTGCAATAGCCAGCACTAAGGCAGAATCGATACCGCCAGATAAGCCCAGTAGCACGCCCTTAAAACCATTTTGTTCGACATAATTGCGTAAACTCAGCATCAACGCTTGGTAGATACTGGCTTCTTCGCTGAGTAAAGGCTCAATGATTGAGCGCTCAATATGGCTGTCAGAATGGGTAAACTGCAGTTCCACTGCGCAGAGTTCTTCTGTAAAAGCGTGGGCGCGCTGGCGTAGATTACCTTGGGCATTAACAGCGCAACTGCCGCCATCAAAAATCAAATCATCCTGCGCGCCCACTTGGCTGGCATACAGAATAGGCATCTGTGCATGTTGGGCGTAATTGCTCAGCATCAATTCGCGCTCAGCTTGTTTATTAAGGTGGAAGGTTGAAGCGTTCAGGCTGACGATCATATCTGCTTTGGCAGTGCAGGCTTGCTCAATAAAGGCGGCTGTCCAAATATCTTCACCAATACCAATGGCGATTTTTGTTTGATTGATATGGATGCACAGCGGCTCATTGCCAGGACTGAAATAACGTTGACCAAAGGCAGTCGGGTCGCTGGGTAGAAATTGTTTTTTATAAACGGCTTGAATCTGGCCTTGATAAAAATGCGCACAGCAGTTGTAGCGCGCGCCGTGCTCAACCCAGGGGTAACCCACTAAGACATGCAGATTGTGGGGTAGGGCAGTGCTTAGGCGTTTTAATGCGCGTTCAATACGAACTTGCATACTATCGCGCAGCAGCAAGTCTTGTGCGTTATAGCCACACAAAGATAGCTCTGGAAAAACAATCAGATCCGCTTGCTGATGATGCAGTGCGTGGACGCTTGAATCGAGAATGCGTTGCAGGTTGCCGTCAATATCACCAACACGCATATTCAATTGTGCTAATACAGTGCGCAATACAGTTGCCATACTCAATCCTTTATCAGTCATTTTAACAAATTACAGCAGAAATCCCCCACCTCTTAGGTGGTGGGATGAATGCGGTACAGGCGATAGTCTACTGGCTTTATAAACCCTTTGCGCCATAGCTAGATACTGGTATTATATACAGCGTGAGTAATCAGATACTAAAAGCCTATAAGTTTAGGCTCTATCCAAGCCTTAAGCAGCAAGAGTTCTTTGCCAAGTCGTTTGGTTGTGCGCGGTTTATTTGGAATAAGATGCTTAATGATAAAATCGAACATTACGAAAAAACCAAAACGACTCTGAAAAACACCCCTGCTCAATATAAAGGTGAGTTTGAGTGGCTTAAAGAGGTTGATAGTTTAGCGCTGGCCAACGTCCAACTTGATCTGCAAAAAGCCTTTCAGAGTTTCTTCAAGAGCCGCTTTGGGTTTCCTAAATTCAAGAAAAAGGGCGTTAAAGACAGCTACACCACCAACAACCAAAAAGGTACGGTGGCCGTTACCAGTCATTCAGTGAAACTACCTAAAATCGGTCCTATCAAGGCCAAGATTGACCGTGCAATCAATGGATTAATCAAAAGCGCCACGGTGTCTAAAACACCGTCAGGCAGATACTTTGTGAGCGTATTGGTTGAAACCATCGCCAACCCGCTACCCAAAACACAGCGCAATGTTGGCATTGATTTAGGATTAACAGACTTTATCGTTTTATCAGACGGTACTAAAGTTGCTAACCCTAAGTTTCTAGCAAAACTTGAGCATAAGCTGGCGCGTGAACAAAAGGTTTTAGCCAAGCGCAGAGAAGTTGCTAAAGCAGCTCATCGCAAGCTATCTGAAAGCAGTAATTACCAAAAGCAACGCTTAAAAGTTGCCAAGGTGTACGAGAAAATAAGCCATTGTCGTAACGACTTTTTGCACAAGCTCTCATTCAATCTCATCAAAAACCACGATGTGATTGCTATTGAGGACTTGAACGTCAAAGGCATGGTGAAAAATCGCAGATTAGCTAAAGCCATCAATGATAGCTCATGGTCGAAATTTACACAGATGCTTGCTTATAAAGCAGGCTGGTACGGCAAGCAGCTCGTTAAAATAGACCGTTGGTTTCCATCTTCTAAAACCTGCTCAGGCTGTGGCCATGTTCTTGCTAAGAGTGAACTCACCTTAGCCATGAGACAGTGGCAATGTCCGTGCTGCAAAGTGAGCCATGATCGAGATATCAATGCCAGTGTCAATATCCTCAATGAGGGGTTACGGTGCTTGCAAATAATTAAAGAACCCTTGG
>DASRNZ010000021.1:0-2555 GCA_035647155.1 Thiopseudomonas sp. | reverse complement strand
TCATCGTACTGGGCACTTATTAGTCTTGTCGGATGAGTCGCGCATGCTGTTGGAGCTCGATGAGGAGGGTCATCCTGTTAGCTTTATCAGCCTAGCTATGGGTTTTAATGGTTTAACCCGCAGCATTAAGCAAGCTGAAGGCGTGGCGATGGATGCACAGGGCACCATTTATATCGTCAGTGAGCCTAACTTGTTTTATGTATTTAAAAAGCAATAGAGCACTGAAAGCAAAAGGTTAGGCCGTATCAATACAGCCTAACCTGATATCGAAATTAAACCTTGCGCACTAAGGTTTCGACGCCTGCTTTTGTACCAAGCAGCAATACATCCGCAGGACGCTGGGCAAATAAACCACTGCACACCACGCCGACCAAAGCATTGATTTTTTCTTCCATGCCGCGTGGGTCAGTGATTTGCATATTGTGTACATCTAAAATCACATTACCGTTATCGGTGACAACGCCCGTGCGGTACACAGGATCACCGCCCAGTTTCAGTAGTTCACGCGCCACATAGCTGCGTGCCATCGGAATCACTTCAACAGGTAATGGGAACTCGCCCAGCACGCCAACTTTTTTGCTGACATCAGCAATACAAATAAAGGTTTTTGCCACTGCGGCAACAATTTTTTCACGGGTTAGCGCTGCGCCACCGCCTTTAATCAACTCAAGATGCTTATTGCACTCATCGGCGCCATCCACATAAAACTCCAGCTCTTGCACAGAGTTGAGATCGTGCACGCTAATGCCGTGTTGCTTTAAGCGCTCAGCGGTGGCTTCTGAGCTGGCCACTGCGCCGGCAAAGTCATATTTGTGCTCGGCCAATAAATCAATAAAGAAGTTAGCGGTCGAGCCTGTGCCCACACCAATAATGCTGCGTGGCTCTAGATACGGGAGAATATAGTCGATGGCTGCTTGGGCAACGGCTTGCTTGAGTTGGTCTTGGCTCATGGTTGGCTCCGATAAAAAGGGAATATAAGCTGATTATAGCGACTTACACAGTATGGATGTGGTTGAGTTGTGAACGGTGGAGTAGACTGTTTGACTTTGTCTCACCGTTTAAGTGAACCCGCCATGCTCGAACATTATGTGAAAAAAACCTTAAATGCCCGCGTCTATGACGTGGCGCAAGAAACGCCATTGCAAGCTGCACCGCAGTTATCAGAGCGTTTAGGCAATAAAATTTTGCTCAAACGCGAAGATTTACAGCCGGTATTCTCATTTAAAATTCGTGGCGCTTACAACAAAATTGTCCAGCTCACCGATGAAGAACGTGCTTGCGGTGTAGTCACGGCTTCGGCCGGTAACCATGCACAAGGTGTGGCATTGGCGGCGAAGTTTCTGGGTATTAAAGCGACCATTGTCATGCCCAAAACCACTCCGGAAATTAAAGTGAAAGCCGTGCGCGCGCGCGGTGCACGGGTGGTGTTGCACGGTGATGCTTTTCCTGAGTCCTTAGCCTACTCATTGAAATTGGTTGAAGAAAAAGGCTTTGTCTATATTCACCCTTACGATGACCCCGATGTGATTGCTGGCCAAGGCACTGTGGCGATGGAAATTCTGCGTCAGCATCAAGGTCCATTGCATGCGGTATTTGTGCCTTGCGGCGGCGGTGGTTTGATTGCGGGAGTGGCTGCTTACATTAAATATGTGCGCCCAGAAGTGAAAATCATTGGTGTCGAGCCGGTGGATTCTAACTGTTTGCAGCAAGCCATAGCGGCTGGTGAACGTGTGGTCTTACCACAGGTAGGTCTATTTGCTGATGGCGTTGCAGTGACGCAAATTGGTGAGCACACCTTTGAGATTTGTCGTCATTACGTGGATGAAGTTGTCACAGTCAGCACCGATGAGCTCTGTGCGGCGATGAAAGATATTTACGATGATACCCGCTCTATTACTGAGCCCGCCGGTGCTTTGGCGGTGGCAGGGATTAAGAAATACATTGAACGTACGGGGATTGTTGGCGAAAATTTCGTGGCAATTGATTCCGGTGCTAACGTCAACTTTGACCGCTTACGCCATGTGGCAGAGCGTGCGGAGTTGGGTGAGCAGCGTGAAGCCATTATCGCAGTCACTATTCCAGAGAAACCTGGCAGCTTTAAGCAGTTCTGTGAAGCCATAGGTAAGCGTGCCATCACTGAGTTTAACTACCGTTACCATACGGATGGCACAGCGCATATTTTTGTCGGGGTACAGACCCACCCTGAGCTGGATCCACGTGCTGAGTTGATTGATAGTTTGCGCGAGCAAGGCTTCCCAGTGTTGGACTTAACTGAAAACGAACTGGCCAAGCTGCATATTCGTCATATGGTTGGTGGTCATGCTGATGCTGTGACCAGTGAATGGGTGTTCCGTTTCGAGTTCCCAGAGCGTCCGGGTGCGCTGTTTAACTTTTTAAATAAGCTTGGCGGACGCTGGAATATTTCCATGTTCCACTACCGTAATCATGGTGCGGCTGATGGACGCGTGTTGGCCGCATTACAGGTGCCAGAAGCTGACCAGCACCTGCTACCAGAGGCTTTGGACAAGATTGGCTATCGCTATTGGGATGAAACT
>DASRNZ010000020.1:0-3575 GCA_035647155.1 Thiopseudomonas sp. | reverse complement strand
ACGGTATTTTCGGTGGCCGCTTCGGGGCGGCGGTGCTGAATCGCATCCACCAGCATAGAAACGCCTAAGGTATCGGACAGCAGAATAAACTCTTGGCGCTTATCATCACTGAGTTGGCCGGTGCGCGTTAGAAAGTCGATGGCGGCTTCCCACTCATCTTGAGTCAACTCCACATCCTTAACGAAGCCATGCAGGTGTTTGATCAGCGATGCCATCACCTCGCGCAAACGTGGGCTTATATCGTCACCCATACGCGCATTCACCGTCTCGGTAGAACGCTCTTCAGTAAAATAATCAATTTTTGTCATAGCTTTATCCTGACTTGGGTTCAGCCGCAGCAGCATCCCAATAATGTATTAAGGTCGAGTACCGCTCCAAGCGCGCTGCAACAATTCGCGCACCGCCTCACGCTCAATCGGCCGCGGGTTCCAGTAAGGATTCTGCAGCGCCAGATCAGCGGCGCGATCTAGGTCAGCTTCAGCAAGTCCTAGATCCTTTAGCGCCATGGGTGCACCGAGGCTTTTAGCAAAGTCATACAGACCGCCACCCAACTCACCGCCAAACAGCTCAGTCACCGGTGCCAGCAGCTCTTTTGCCGCTTGCGCGTTGTAAGCTGCAGTGTGCGCAAGCAAGATGGCATGGGTTTCAGCGTGAGGAAGAGCAAAGCTACCGCCCAGCGTGTGGCACAGTTTGTGATGCAAAGCCATACCCACCGAACCCAATACGCTGCCACACAGCCAAGCGCCATATAGGGCATTGCTACGTGCTTTAATATCTGTCGGCTGCTGAACAATCGCTGGCAACGCATTTTTAAGTGCACGAATCCCTTCCAGCGCCATCAACTCAGTAATGGGATTACCATCTTTTGCGTAGAGACCTTCAATCGCATGCGCCAGCGCATTCAGGCCGCTGGCGACGCTAATGGATACCGGCAAGCCAAGGGTCAGTTCAGCATCATAGATCACTACTTCGGGCAATATCGATGCATGCTTCAGGGTGGTCTTGATGCCATTCTCCGTCTGTCCAAGAATCGATGTCACTTCAGAGCCGGCGTAAGTGGTCGCCACTACCAACTGCGGTGCATCATTGCGGTAAGCAATCGCCTTACCCAAACCAACGGTTGAGCCGCCACCTAAAGCAATCACACAATCAGCGCCAGCATCTGCATAAGCCAGCATCGCTCGTTCGGTTACTTCGACTGGCGTGTGCATTGCTGCTTCACTAAAGACTCCAGCGCCCAACGCACCCAACTGCAGATTGAGACGCTCAGCATCCGCGCGCCGTGAAGACGTCGACAACACTAGCGCTTTAGAGCAACCCAAATGGCTCACTTCATCGGCAAGCTGCGACAAGCGACCTGGGCCAAATACAATACGCGCAGGATGAGCTGTATATAGAAAAGAGTGCGGCATAAAATGCTTCCCGTATTAAAATAATTCAGGGTGTTTTAAATCAAACTTTAAACACTGAATACAATAAAAAACAGCACCTAAATCATCAGATTTGGTGCTGTTATCACGTGCTACTATTAACACTGACTGCTGGAAAGTACAGCGTCGAACTCGCCTAAAGTCACTGACCAATACAGCCCTGACATTATAAATTCAGCAGTCAACGCAGGTTCATCAGCTTCTCTGTCTACGCATAGGCGACTTCTGAACACGCCGCCTCACTCTCTTTCTCCACAACTGCTGCTTCTGCAACCGTATTGGTGTGTAGAAGTGCTGAGAACACATCAAACAAAGCTGTTTCCGGATCGGCAACCATGCTCATTGCACGCCAGCCAATATGTTTATCCGGGCGCACTAGAATCAAACCATCCTCTTCCACTTCGCGTTGACGCAACCAGTCACCGTACAGATCTTGCACCGGCTGTCCTTCACCGATCACCACTGCTTTAATATCAAGACCGAGACGCTCTGATACTTTAACTGCTGCATCCGCCCAAGCTTGACCGGTGATACCGGTGAAAATCGTAAAGCAGGTACCCTTAGCAATATCGTGGGTGGAGTATTTCTCTTTCGCGTCACCTAACCATGCATGCGGTAAACGCAAACCTGGGAAGGTGGACTTCTGGTGATGCAACATCGCATCCTGCGTCAGTTCTGGACGTGCTTTACCGTCGGTGACTACTGCCGTCGAATTATAGAAATGACCGATTTCAGTCCCTTGCGCATTAAACTCATAGTCCTTAGCATCCAGCGCTGCACGCAGCGCCGCACGACGACGCGCACCTTCTGGAGAGTTTTCCTTACGTAAGGCCAGTTTCTCAGTGAACTCTGCATCCGTAGTTGCATCGGTCACGCCCAGCGCATCAAAAATCGGCTTATATTCAGAGCTGGAACCATTGGCACGGGTCACAATCTGCTTAGCAATCGGCGCACGCTCAGTCGAATAGGTCTCCAGCAACTCAGGGCTGGCTTGGCCTCGTAGTACATAAGCCAGCTTCCAACACAGGTTATAAGAATCCTGAATGGAAGTGTTTGAACCTAAACCATGGCTTGGCGGATGCTTGTGAATCGCATCACCGGCACAGAACACACGGCCTTTTTGTAGATGTGTGGCGTACTGATCGTTATTACCCCAGAGTGAATACCCTAAGATTTCAACATCCAGGTCTTCAATACCCACTAGGTTACGAACAATCTTAATCGCCTCTTCGTTGCACAGTACAGGCGGCTTATCATTGATGTCAAAACCCCAAACAATCAGCCACTCGTTCCATGGACGCACCATGCGCACTAAACCCGCGCCGAGTCCGCCAATATTTGAACCAGGGTGGAATACCCAATACAAAATCGAGGGACGGTGTGCCGCCAGATGCGATAGATCCGCTTTAAAGGTGATATTCATCGAACCACCAATATCCATCTTACCTTCCATCGGCAGATTGATATCTTGGGCCACCTTAGAGCGGGCACCATCAGCACCAATCAGGTACTTAGCGCGAATGGTGTATTTGTGGCCAGTCAAACGATTGAGCACTTGCACACTGACGCCGGTATCATCCTGAGTATGACCCAGATATTCAGTAGAGAACTGAGTTTGCGTGCCACGCATGGTGGCATTCTTCAGCATAATCGGTTCCAGCAGCGTCTGCGGAATATCGCACGGCATGGACGGCGAAGCTAATTCATAGTCAGCGCGACGGTCAGGCCGGTTGCCCCAAGTCGGCCGACGACCAATCTCTTCGCCTGCTAGAGATTCACAATAAACAGTATCACCCATCAACTCGTGCGGCACCGCTTCGGCTAACACTTGGTCTTCGATACCTGCGTCACGCAAGACTTCCATGGTGCGCTGATTAGTAATATGCGCACGCGGAGTATTGGCCGTCCAACGGTACTTAGTGATCATAATATTGTCGATGCCGTGATTGGACAGGAACAATGCCGCGGAACTGCCCGCAGGTCCTGAACCAATAATCAGTACATCTGTTTCGACAATATCAGTTTTATCTGGGGTATGAGTATCGGCGATGCCATCATCAAAAATAACACTGCGAACACCGTTCTCAAGATCATCAAGCTGCTGTTTAGTTGTCATGGTATGAACCTCTATTTCTTATTATATAT
>DASRNZ010000019.1:0-7088 GCA_035647155.1 Thiopseudomonas sp. | reverse complement strand
TTTCAGATGCAGAGATTCAACAACGCTTAAGCGCATGGAAAGCACCTGAGCCGAATGTGCAGCGCGGTGTCTTAGCTAAATACGCTAAAACTGTGGGATCGGCATCTGAAGGTGCGATTACTGATAAGTTCTAGCCTGCTTTAGGTCGACAGGCATAGGCGAACGAGGGCCAAGGATGGCGCAAGTCTATCAGCACCTATGCATCGTTTTTAGAGTGGCTGATCAGTCTTGTGCGAAACACTCACGTACTTCTAATGTGGGAATGGATAGTGCTCTGTGAAGATGCAGCAAAACTAAGACTGATCTATTTTTCTGTTTTCTCTGAGCGGGCAGGCGCTGTCATCAGCCAGCTTGGAGTTGCCAGAATCGATGGCGTGTCCAAAATAGAAAATCCAAACTTCTTATATAGCTCCACGTTGCTGAGCTTGTCGGTCTCTAGATAGAGTTCAGCGCCAGTGCAGATGCTATAGGCGTACTCAATCAGTTGCGTGCCAATACCTTGGCCTTGCCATGCGGGATCGACGGATAGCGGACCTAGGTGCCAGTGCGGCGTAGCAGGATCTATTTTGGCCCAACGGCTGAGCCATATTGCTAGGCGTATTGTGCCAATTGGACTGTTTGATGTCAGCAGAGTTGGCAAAAGTCGTAAAATATCGCCAAAAGACGGCTTACAGTGTCCGGGTGGCAGCATGCCCAGCACACCAATCATGGTTTCATCAGAAAAACTGCCGTAAAGACTGCCTTTGCGCTCAACATAGGCGAGCATTCCTGAGAAAAAACGCTGCAGTCGACGCTGGCGCAATGCAGGGTCGCTTCCAAATACCTTGATATGAATGGGGTTGTCGTTCATTGCTTTAGCGCAAATCTCTGCTGCTGCCAACAGATCGCTTTTACCTAAATGACGAATGGCATAACCTGTTGTATTCACAGTGTCAGTCCTCCCTAGACATAATTTTTTTATTTTTGCTCTTTAACCATCAATCGAATGACTAATGAACTGTCGATCATAGCGGACATAATAATTTAATTATTTTTATATAAAATATTGTGTATGCCTCATAGTAAACTCATTAATAGATTGTGTAGTTTATATAGAGTGCCGAGAGCAACTGGGTTGGGTGTTTAGACCCAATTAAAAGGACATGTCTTACAGTGTGCCAGCAGTCCACATAAAAGAAAGGAGTCACTTATGTCAGATGATCGCTTTACAGAAGTTACCCGTCAATCGTGGCTTAGCCGCATCGGCAATGCTATCAAGGGGATCCTGTTGGGTCTGGTGTTGTTTGTTGTGGCGTTTGTGTTGCTGTTTTGGAATGAAGGTCGAGCCGTTACAACCTATAAGACCTTAAAAGAAGGGGGGAATATTGTTGTCAGTGTCGCCTCTGATCAGGTTGATCCTGCTAATGCTGGACGCCTGATTCATATGACGGGCTTGGCGGATACTCAAGCCACTCTCACAGACCCTGCTTTTTCTGTATCAGTTAATGCGCTAAAACTCAGGCGTGTTGCTGAAATGTATCAGTGGAAGGAGAGCTCGCACAGTGAGACCACCAAGAATATGGGCGGTAGTACAGAGACTGTGACTGAGTACACTTACAGTAAGTCGTGGTCGGAAAAGTCGATTAATTCGGATAACTTTAAAAAGCCCTACGGACACCCTAATCCGTCTTCCATGCCCTATAAGTCAACACAGCAAGTCGCTGATCGCGTGACCTTGGATGCTTTCACTCTGTCACCCTCGCTGATTCGCAGTATCGACAGTTTTGAGCCGGTGATCATTGACAGTGATACGCCGCTACCTAAGACGATTAAAGACACCGGTCGAGTCTACAATGCAGGCTTTTATATTGGTGTCGACCCTGCGAATCCGCAGGTGGGTGATCTACGAGTGACCTTCGAGGCAGTTAAACCTGTCGAGGTCAGCGTGATTGCCAAGCAGGTGGGTCATACGTTTGAACCCTATATTGCTAAAGCGCGCGGGTCCATTGAGCTTTTGCAGATTGGTAGGCACTCAGCAGAGGCGATGATTCAGGACGCGCAAGACAGCAATACCGTATTGACATGGTTGCTGAGGTTGGGCGGTTTTATCTGCATGATGATCGGGCTGAATTTATTCCTTAAACCACTTTCAGTGATCGCTGATGTGCTGCCTATTGCGGGCACTATCGTCGGTGCTGGCGCGGGTATTGTGGCGTTTTTAATTGCTGCTCCTGCATCGTTACTAACCATTGCTATTGCATGGTTATTTTACCGTCCGCTGATTGGTATCATTCTGATCGCTATTGCGGTGGGTTTGGTGATGCTGCTCAAAGGTAAATTGAAAACTGCTAAAGCTGAGGTTGCAGCAGAGGCAGAAGCGTAGTGCGCCGTAATCGTAAGGCTGGGGGAGTAGCGCTGCTGATGCGCTGAGTTCTCAGCCTTATGCTGTGCGAGAAACAGATCTGCCGCAAACAGAGCGCAAAAACCAGCCTGAGTACAATCAAGTTGCTGTTAAGGCCATTTTGAAAGGTTATGCTGCGCTAAACACCAGTACTCTATCTGGATTTATCAGCTCATCAGTCGTGGGAAATATATGAAAGAAGCATCAAAATCAGCAGATCTTGTCAGTGACGAGAAGGTTGTCTTAGCGGTACAAAAGTGGGTTGAAACCTTGGTGGTAGGGATGAATCTATGCCCCTTTGCTAAGCGTGAGCTGGTTAAAAATCGCGTGCGCTTTGTCACGACCGCAGCGACTACCCAAGAGCAGTTACTGCAGACTCTGCAAACTGAATTGGAATTACTCAATACCGATGCATCGATTGAAACCACGCTACTGATTCACCCTCAGGTGTTGCAGGACTTTTATGACTTCAATGATTTTCTGAGTTTTGCTGATGATTTATTGCTTGAAATGGACTTGGAAGGTATCTATCAGATCGCCAGTTTTCATCCGGACTACCAGTTTGGCGGTACGCATCCAGATGATGCTGAGAACTACACCAACCGCTCGCCGTATCCTGTATTGCATTTGATTCGTGAGGACAGTCTTGAGCGCGTGATAGCTGATTATCCTAATGTGGATGATATTCCAGAGCGCAACATCGAGCTTATGAACAGTCTAGGAACGGACAAGCTTCAGGCCCTATTGAAATCCTGTTTACACAATTAAAGAGCCGATCTATAGCTGATCCATTCGGTCTGTTTAAAATCAATTTAGGCGAGTTATATCTTTAGAGTGCGCTGCTTTGGATATGGCCTAGGCGATGAAACTTAGAGTTCTGCTTAGGATCGTTGATCGTTGCAGCCTGTTCAGATAGTTGCGTTTCAATAGCGTCAAGATAGGCACAGGTCGCTTTGTACGATTCCTCAATGCGTTCGCTGACAATTGATCCATTGGCTACGCGGTGCTTAAGGTTATTAAAGGCTTTAGGCTCACCGGTCGGCAATATATGCACTGTGACGTCCGCTGGCACACTGGCTAAGGCTTCAACAAAACGGTGTCGGCGCGCGATTTCATAGGCAACCATTGCTACTTCCCATGGGCCTGAGGGCACTGTCAGCGGCGCTTCGATCCAGCCCACTTGTAGAACGTAAATGGTTGTTGCTCCGAGTTTGATTGCTCGATCGAGTGGAATAGGGGAAACCAGACCGCCATCAAAGTAGTGTTCACCATCAATTTCAACAGGTGGCAGTAGCCCCGGCACGGCCGAGGATGCGAGTACTGCATCAACCAGCGCTCCGCGCTCAAAGTAATGAATGCTTGCAGCTTCAATGCTTGCGGCAACGCATTGAAATGGCACCAATAAGTCTTCAATTCGCTCGACCTTGAAGGCCTCGGTCAATAACTGGCGTAGTGATTGGTTATCGCGCAGGTGCGTTCCTGATTGAGAGAAGATTTTGATCTGCTCAAAAATCGAGGCGTCTAAGGCGTCGTTTTCGCCAATCGTGGTCCATAACTCAGCCATGCGCTCAATTGTCGCCAATGATGGGTTACCTGCGATCATTGCGCCGTTGACGGCTCCGATTGAGGTGCCGACTATGAGCTGAGGAGTGATTTTTCGCTCGATCAGTGCTCGTAGCATGCCGACTTGATGCGCTCCGAGCAGCCCGCCACCACCCAATACAAATGCCGTGGTCATTTTTGCTTACCTAGAATGTGGCTCTATAAACGCTATGTTATGGTCAGAATCAACGCTCCGTCAAACGACTCCGTGCAGATATAACAAACTCTATGCTAAGTGATGAGGTGAAATATGGCCGATCAAGATCAAACACCCCGCCGTCAGGCAATGGTGGACGAGAAAATCAGTGAGCATGCTATAGATTCGTCTACAGTGGATGATGCGATGCAAAGTGTGCTGCGTGAAGCCTTTGCGCCGCTAATAGCTGAGAGCGGCGAGGAAAATTACACTTTGTCTTTGGACGATCAGCGCTTGGTTGAGCGAATTACTCAAGTCGCTGAGCCATTTGATTCGGTGGATGATTTGCCACTGCACGGGTTGCTTAAGCGGATCGGTGACAGTCGTTTGGTATTACTCGGTGAAGCATCGCATGGCACATCAGAGTTCTACCGAGCACGGCAGCGCATCACGCGCGCTTTAATCGAGGAAAAGGGTTTTGATTTTGTTGCGATTGAAGGCGATTGGCCGGATGTAGCGCGTATTGACCATTACATCCGCCATGCTGAGTATCCGCAGTCGGAGTGGACGGCTTTTGCCCGTTTCCCTGCCTGGATGTGGCGCAATAAGGATGTCGCTGGCTTTGTTGATTGGCTGCGTGAACACAATGCCGACCGTGAGCCCAGCGCGCGCGTTGCCTTTTATGGGCTCGATCTTTACAGCCTTTTTCAATCCGTCGAGGCGGTAATTGAATACCTTGATGACGTTGATCCCAAAGCCGCAGATTTTGCCCGTGAGCGTTATAGCTGTTTAGAGCCTTTTAAGCCTGATTTAGCTGAGTATGGTCGCCAGACTGGGAGCTTGGGTTTAGTCGGTTGCGAGCCTGCAGTGCTCGATGTGCTCAACTATTTACAGGCGCGGCAAAGTGAGTACGCCGAGCAGGATCGCGAGCGATTTTTCGATGCACTGCAAAACGCACGTCTAGTGGCCAGTGCCGAGGCGTATTACCGTGCGATGTACGACGATTCGCAGAACACTTGGAATCTGCGTGATACATATATGTTTGAGACTCTTGAAGAGTTATTGGCTTATCACGGTGAAGGCAGTCGAGCTGTGGTCTGGGCGCATAATTCGCATATTGGCGATGCGCGTGCGACGGAGAGATACCATTATGGCGAGCTTAATATCGGTCAATTGTGCAGGGAGCACTTCGGCGATGACGTTTATCTGATTGGTTTCGGAACTCACAGCGGTACGGTTGCTGCGGCCTCGGACTGGGATGAACCGATGGAAATTAAAACCCTGCGTCCTGCGCTTGTCGACAGTTACGAGCAGCTTTGCCACGCCACAGGGCATGCAGGTTTCTTGCTGCCGTTGGGGCAGGGCGCGGATCCTGAGGTGCGTCACGGCTTATCTAAGACTCGTCTTGGGCGGGCGATTGGCGTGATCTACCGACCTGAAACCGAACGAGCCAGCCATTATTCTGAAGCACAACTTCCGCGGCAGTTTGACGAATATATTTGGGTTGATCACAGTAGCGCAGTGACAACACTCGACAGCCGCGAACTTAAAGGTATGCCTGATACTTACCCATTCGGTCTATAATATTGACTAGATTAAGGGTAAGACGCCTAGTCCATCAGCTTGACCTTGAGCAGGTGCAGTGGCCTTTCGTGTCGTGGAACTTCGTTGACATGCACAGCTGTACTGCAGACTGTGATGCCTTCTTTGCGCATCTGATCTCGGTTTCCAGTCCGTATCGGGTGCCATTGCGGCAGATCTTCACCTCGGTGAATGCGACGATAAGTGCAGGACTCCGGCAGCCAGCCAAATTCTGGAATGTTTTCGGCTGTTAATTGACTGCAGTAGGGCACTTTTTCAAGGCGGTTGTGGTAATCACTGCAACTGCTGGTTTCTAAATCCAAGAGTCCGCAGGCAATATTAAAAACAGTGACTTGATTGCCGTCCACATGGCGCACTAGGCAGCATTGTCCGCAGCCATCACATAAGGCTTCCCATTCTTTGGGGGTTAATTCGCTCAGCGAATAATGTTTCCAAAACTCTTCACGCACGTTTTACTCACTTACTCGATGGTTTCGCGGCCTATAAGACGCTAAGCATAGCATTGAGTCTGTTTTAGAGGTTTTTATCGCCCTTTTATGCTGTTTGCGATTGGTTTTCTGGGTTTTGTAGCAGAATTGGCTTTTTACCGCGAATAAAGATGGGGCGTTTAAGCCAATGTTGCAGTGATTTTTCCCTAGGCCGTTCACTTATGGGGTTAAGACATTAGGCGTATGATCTGGTAATTCCTAAATAAAACTGTTATCGATAGACTTACAAAAAAGGAGAAATAATGATGAAAAAAACACCCTTAGTTATGATGCTGTTGTTGGGTTTATCGCCGAGTGCATTTGCCGATTGGGAGTTACTCAATGATGAGTCCTCGCTGCATTATGTATCGATTAAAAGCACAAATATTGCCGAGATGAATAGCTTTAAGACGCTGACGGGGTCAGTCAGTGACGAGGGAGCTGTATCGCTTAATATCAACTTGGCCAGTGTTGAAACCCATATTCCTATTCGTAATGAACGCATGCAAGAGATGCTGTTTGAAGTGGGGCAATTTGCTGAGGCAAACATCACTGGAGATGTTGATTTGGCCCGTGTTGAAAAACTCGATGTGGGTGAGACTTACACCGACTCCATCACGCTTAAACTATCGCTGCATGGCGAGTCTAACGATGTGACCAGTGGCGTACAAATCACCAAGCTGGCCGGTGGTAAAATGCTGGTGAGCTCGTTAGAACCTGTGATTATCAATGCTGAAAACTACAAGTTAGCAGCGGGTGTGGAAGCGTTACGTGAGATTGCCGGTCTGCAGGCTGTCAGCACCGTTGTACCCGTAACCTATAGTTTGGTTTTTAAGCAGTAACACCTCTATCAATAGCAGCTAAGCGGCTGGCCAGAAGGTCTGCCGTTTAGTGCTGTTGG
>DASRNZ010000018.1:0-3334 GCA_035647155.1 Thiopseudomonas sp. | reverse complement strand
AAATTTATATAAAGGTATTTTCTGGCAGCAGAACCCACAGTTGATTTATTTGGGTATGCAGGATCAGTATTTCACCTTCAATATGTTTGATGCACAAGCGTGGTATGCACGTGATGTGATTCTTGACAAGATCCAGTTGCCTGAGTTGGCCGTACGTCAAGCCGACGAGCAGGAATGGTTGGCTGAATATGAAAAAGTGACGAATGTTGATGGTGATATCGACTTCCAAGCTCAGTATATTCGCGACTTAACCAATGTGACTGACTACCCTGAGTTTGCTGTAGAAAAGCAGGGTGAGATCTTTAAAGAATGGCAAAAAGATAAAAAAGTCGACATTATGGGCTTTAGAGAAAAAGCCTACCGCTCAACCTTAACCAACACCTTGGCACCTGAGTTGCCTGAGCCGTGGTTGGATATTTTAGATGATTCACTTGAGCACTTTTTGAATTTACCGTTCTGCAGTAAAACACCTAAAAAGAAAGTAAGCTAGTCGTTAAAAAGATGCTTACATTAAAAACGGCGCTGAAGAAATTCAGCGCCGTTTTTGTATTTGTGGGTATAGTCTTTTTACTGTTTGATACAGCATCAGTGGCTTGAGGCTGGCCATCTGCCGATGCGTTGAGATAGCGGCTCCTTTTCTCAAATCGTTTGATATTAAAACAGCAGTGTATGCCTCAATTATGGCTTCTATATAGCAAGTAGGCTTGCTTCTGTCTGGCCGCTTATATTCTGCAATTAAAACCCCCTTGCATCTTAGTTTTTATTCGCTGTAATATATCGAGTTATATTATAACGTATTGGTATGTTTTGAATGGATACTCTGCCACCCTTGCGGCTAAAAAAGCGCCGTATTTTATCAGTGAGTCTTATTACAACAGCTTGCGCTGTAGCCACTCCTTTTGTTTTTGCGCAGGATGCTGAGGACTCTGCGCTGAGACTGCCTGAGCAAACCGTTGAAGCTCAGCAGCAAGAAATTGAGGATTCACCTCATACACATCATGTTGATGTTGAGCGCTTACAAAAAACCATGGCAAAGGGCTTACGTGATGTTTTTGTCACTGAACCCAGCGTGCAAGTGGGCTCAGGATCACGTAATGGGCAAAAAATCATGCTTCGCGGTGTCGAAGATTTGAATTTAAATATTCAGATTGATGGCGCACGTCAAGGCGCTAATACCTTTCACCACCAAGGACGGGTGCAGGTTGATCCGTATTTGTATAAGCAGGTTTCGGTTGATACAGGGCCGGCCGCTGCTGATGTAGGGCCGGGTGCGCTGGGTGGTAGCGTGCGTTTTGTAACAGTCGATGCACAGGATTTATTGCACCCAGGGCAAACCAGCGGCGCACGTTTGGGTGCGCAGTTTGAAGACAAAACCCGTACCCATGGTGGGGTCGCATCAGCCTACACCATGTTAAATGACTCAACGGGTTTGCTCGGCTATGTGCGTACGCTGGACAGCGGAACGTCAAAAGATGGTAAGGGAAAGCGCATCCAGTCGACTGATGGTGATAATCGCAGCTATTTATTTAAGCTCAGTATGCTGGAAAAAGACGGCCATAGTTTACGTATTGCTGCAGAGCGCAACACCAACTCGGGCGGTACTTTGCGTGCCAATATGCCATGGCAAACGGGTAATGATATTCAAGCGGATGATGATCAAGAAACCTTTCGCGATACAGTGACGGTCAATCACCGTTATCAACCGACGGGTCAGCCGTTCGTTGATGTAGAGACGACTGTGTATCACAACGTCAGTCGCTTGGAGTTGTATCGTGATAAGGGCGATGAAACCTATGAAACTCGCAGCCTAGGCGGCAGCGTACGTAATACCTCGCGCTTTGCTTTAGGGCCGATTCAGCATGCCTTAGTGACTGGTTTTGATCACTTCCACGATCGCGGTAGCCGCTGGGACAGTCAGGGCCATTACGATGAGCGCGCCTTAAATCATGGTGTGTTTATTCAGAATCGCATGCAGTGGGGGCCGGTGCGCTTATCTGTGGGTGGGCGTGGTGATTTTTATGATACCAATTATGCTAATGGTGCGGGCAGTAAAGGTGAAGTGTATTCGCCTAACGCCACTATTGAATGGGATCCATTGTCCGCTATAGATCTGACCTTATTTGCCGGTTATGGCGAGTCAGCACGGGGTGCCAAGCTCAATCAGGCGGGCTGGTTGCAAAAGTATTCAAGCGATTTTCGTCTTGGCAAAAATGGTCATTTAAAACCTGAATATGCGCAGCAGCGTCAGCTGGGTGTGCGCTGGCATGATATGTCGGTGTTGACGCCGGGCGATCATCTAGGTTTAAGTTTTATGATGTATAACACCCATATTCGTGACTATCAGATTGTCCCAGGCGAAGGTATGAAAGGCGTTACAGATCATATTCGTAATGCGCCGGGAGCTGTACGCAGTCATGGTTATGAACTGGCAGGGCATTGGGGTCTCAATGATGTTTTATTGAGCATGACCTACAGCCATAATGTGGTGCGTAACTGGAATGGTCAACCTATGGATACCAGTGGTGAGTCAGCCCGTGTGGGTGTGTCGACTGGGGATCGATTGGTTTTGGATGCAAACTGGACTTTAACGCCAGCATTGAATGCCGGCTATACCTTGGTTGCAGTGAAACGCTTGAACGATGTGCCGTTAGGTCGTCCTGATAAGCCAGGCTATGGCGTGCATAATTTACGTTTAGGTTGGTCACCTTTGGCAGATCTGGATCGCTTTCAAGTTAACTTTGTCGTGGAAAACCTGTTCGATAAGCATTATGCCGATCATGTCACTGCGCGCACGGTGCAAACTAAAAATACCGCAACAGCAGTCGCTGGTCAGCACTATGCAAACTGGGAGCCAGGACGTACCTTTAAGGTGTCTGCAGATTGGTTCTTCTAGTTACAGTCTCTTGCGAACTTGCAACTGCGATCCTTTAGTCTGGTTAGCAGAGTCAGCCTATAACAGCGTATAGCAATGTCGATTGCATAGGCTGTTTTTGTATATGCGCTGTCACTGAGCTCTTACGCTGATATATGTTTTGCGGGCTGATAATCTATCTAATAGTTTAGAATGTGTTTTTAGCCTCTAAATAGGTTTATAGATAGAATGCACAGGTGGGCAGGAGGCTGACATGGGCTTTTTAAATATTGGTAAAAAAGATACGTTGGGTAAACAAAAGCGTATTGAACACCGTGGCCGTCATCTGCGTGTCAGTCGCACCGGTGGGATTGCTCTGCGTAAGCAGGTGAAAGTTGCTGGCTTAACTGTGACGGCCAATACTAAGCATGGCTTACGCGTATCGAGTCGCGTGGTCAAAAATACACGTGTCGCCCTGCAAAA
>DASRNZ010000017.1:0-7672 GCA_035647155.1 Thiopseudomonas sp. | reverse complement strand
GTACCACGGGCTGTCCAGCGAGACGCTTAAACACCAGCCAATGCCAAAAATCTGTAGCGCCTTCACGGTGATGCTTGATCACTCTGAGCAAAGCTCAGGGATCAAATCGAACCTTGATTAACCCGCTGCGATAACTCTTCTACTGATTCTTTACGCTCAGAATAACGATCCACCAGATAATCCTGGCGGTCGCGTAGCAATAAGGTGAACTTCACCAACTCTTCCATCACATCAACAATGCGGTCGTAATAGGGTGACGGTTGCATGCGGTCATTGTCAGCAAACTCAGTAAAGGCTTTTGGCACTGAAGACTGATTAGGGATGGTAAACATGCGCATCCAACGCCCGAGTGCTCGCAGTTGATTGACCACTAAAGGACTGCGAACCACCCCAGACCCGCATCACGGCTAAGGTTTTACCTCGGGTCGAACGTACCGCACCCACGCTCAACAACACCCAATCAATCTGTGCCTTAAACACCGTACTCATAGCACCATGCCGCTCCGGCGAACACCAGAGCTGACCTTACGAGCACTGCATTAAGTCACGCAGTTCAGTCACTTTAGGGTGGCTACCTTCAACATCATCTGGCAAGGGCAAACCGGGGGATTACCATATGAAACCTCATATAATGAAAGCTCGAGCCATAAAGCAAACAAAAAAGCAGCCTAATTAAGCTACTTTTTTACTTTTCTTGCGCTCTCTGCCCTAGGCTAACAATTTTTCAACTCACTCTGAGTATTAAACCAAGACACGAAGCAATTTCAGCATGAATGAATTATTAGATCACTGAGAGCCTTAAGAAGCACTGACTGTATTTTTAACTCAATAAATTCTAAATGGATGAATTTTCAAAGTACTGGTATCGTTGCTTTCTAGTAAAACCCATGTGTTTTATCATATTTATTTCTCTTTATTGGCCGACTGAAAAGCTGATGCTTTTCAGCTCTAACTCAATAAGCTGCACTTGAGAGTTAAATCCAGATTCTTTTAAATTGTGGAGAGACAGAGTGTCATTATCATTAAAGGGAAAGAAAGGAATTATTGTTGGTGTTGCCAATGATCAAAGTATTGCTTTTGGTTGTGCTAAAGCGCTTTATGCAGCAGGTGCTGAAATTGCAATGACTTACCAAAATGAGAAGGCACTACCTTTTGTAGAGCCTTTAGCAAAAATGGTTGATGCCAAAATTTTAATGCCTTGTAATGTGGTTAGACAAGGTGAATTAGAAGCGTTTTTTAAGGCCGTAGAAGACATGTGGGGGCAGATTGATTTTGTGATCCATTCGATTGCTTGGTCTCCTATTAATGAGCTTCATGGCCGTGTTGTAGACTCCACAAGCGAAGGCTTTAGCAAAGCACTCGACATTTCTTGTCACTCATTTATTCGTATGGCAAAACTTGCAGAACCTTTAATGAAAAATGGTGGTTCTTTAATTACTATGAGCTACTACGGCGCAGATAAAGTCGTTGATAACTACAATATGATGGGGCCAATTAAAGCATCCTTAGAAAGCTCTGTACGCTACCTTGCTGCTGAACTGGGTAGCAGTAATATTCGAGTCAACTGCGTTTCTCCTGGACCGATGAAAACACGAGCATCTTCGGGTATTGATAACTTTAATGAGCTGGTTGAAAGTGCTATAAAAAAATCTCCTCTTAAACGCTTATGTACTATAGAAGAAGTTGGCGACGTAACAGCATTTTTAGTGAGCCCTTTATCATCTGGTATAACGGGTAGTGTGTATTATGTTGATGCTGGCCATAATATTATGGCGTAAAAAATTAGTTTAAAGGGGGGATTAGCGTGCATTGGATTCTCTCAATCGAGGCGAAACGATGCGCTTCGCCAATGACCACGCCCCCTTACCTTTGCTCAATAAAATGACGTCTGTGTATTTTCACCAACCGCAGTGATAAGTCGTACTCACACACAGACGAGCTATGAAATATTGCTATACTGCAGAACTAAAGCAGCTCCCGCCTCACATCCATCACCCGAGCTTCGACAGTGCGCTGTATTTTGTCTTCAACCTGACTCAACAACGATTCAATCTCGCGTTTAGAAGTCGCTACCACCACAAAGGACCACTCGCTCGCATCGTGCCGATTGAGTTCGCCACTCTCGCAAACAGCAACCGCTGGATTACGTCCAAAGCGTTCGTGCATGCCGCCCATGCGCTGGCGTTTTTCTTTTAAAGAGCCGCAGCCAGGCAGGGAAAAAGTGAGGGTCATAACGCCGATATGCATGTCATTCTCCAGTCATACTCAATACTATTCGACATTGAATATTCTCTAATTTTCACCATAACGCTAAACTAAACAATGCCCTATCAAATCGAACGCTGATTGACCCGTTTCGATAATTCTTGCGCTGACTCTTTACGCTCAGAATAACGATCCACTAAACAATCCTGGCGGTCGCGCAGCAGCAAAGTGAACTTAACCAGCTCTTCCATTACATCGACCATGCGATCGTAGTACGGCGATGCTTTCATACGATCGTTATCATCAAACTCAGTAAATGCTTTAGGCACAGACGACTGATTAGGGATGGCAAACATGCGCATCCAACGTCCTAGAACACGCAGTTGATTGACCACGTTAAACGACTGCGAGCCACCGCACACCTGCATCACCGCCAAAGCTTTACCTTGGGTCGGGCGCACCGCGCCTATACTCAATGGCACCCAGTCAATTTGCGCTTTAAACACTGCGCTCATCGAGCCATGTCGCTCGGGCGAACACCACACTTGCCCTTCAGACCACTGCATCAGCTCACGCAGTTCAACCACCTTAGGATGAGTATCTTCAGCATCATCAGGTAACGGCAAGCCGGACGGATTAAAGATGCGTATTTGCGCACCAAACTGCTCCAACAAACGCGCTGCTTCTTGCACCATTAAACGGCTAAAAGAACGCTGACGGTTGGAGCCATATAACAATAAAATGCGTGGTTTATGTGTAAATTGCCCAGCGGGTTTTAATTGCTCCAGCGTCGGAATATTGAAGGAGTCAGCGCTGATATTAGGTAAATCTTCGTACATAAAAACTCTCTCTTACGGCTCTGTTAGGCCTGCTGTGGATAACTTTATAAACGTCCAATACGGTTCAGTTCAACGCTTAACTCTGTGATGTTTAAAGACTAAGACGAACCACTAAGGCACTAAGGGTCACCAACAATACTGGCAAGGTGAGTACCACACCGACCTTAAAGTAATAGCCCCAACTGATTTGGATATTTTTACGCGCCAAGACATGCAACCACAACAAAGTGGCCAAGCTACCAATGGGTGTGATTTTCGGCCCCAAGTCAGCACCAATCACATTGGCATACACCATGGCCTGATGAATCACGCCATCCACGCCAGCCGCATCAATCGACAATGCACCCACCAACACAGTTGGCATATTGTTCATAATGGATGACAACAGCGCCGTAAGCAGCCCAGTGCCTATGGTCGCAGTCCAGAGGCCCTGCTCGGCAAAAATATTTAACAGCTGGGCAATATAATCAGTCAGCCCTGCATTTTTTAAGCCGTAGACCACCAAATACATACCTAAAGAAAACACCACCACTTGCCATGGCGCTCCTTTCAGCACCTTAGTAGTGCCAATCACATGACCACGTGCAGCAATCAGATAGAGCAGCAAGGCACAGACAGCGGCAATCACACTGATCGGCACGCCCAGCGGCTCAATCACAAAAAAGCCCAATAGCAATAAACCCAACACCCACCAACCGGCAATAAAAGTAGCCTGATCGCGGATCGCTTCTTGCGGCTGCTGCAACTCATTAAGCGCATAGCTGCTCGGTAAATCTTTACGGAAGAACCACAGCAGCATCGCCAAACTGGCTGCGATACTGACAAAGTTCACCGGCACCATCACCGCAGCGTACTCATTAAAGCTGATATTAAAGTAGTCAGCGGAAACGATATTCACCAGATTCGACACCACAAAAGGCAAGCTGGCAGTGTCGGCAATAAACCCCGCGGCCATCACAAATGCCAAGGTTGCCGCTGGAGAAAAACGTAGCGCCAATAGCATGGTAATCACAATTGGCGTGATAATTAACGCGGCACCATCGTTGGCAAATAACGCCGACACCGCCGCGCCCAACAGCACAATAAAGGCAAACAGCTTACGCCCGCTGCCACCGCCCCAACGCGCCACATGCAACGCTGCCCATTCAAAGAAACCGGCTTCATCCAACAGCAAACTGATAATAATAATGGCAATAAAGGTTGCCGTGGCATTCCAGACAATCTGCCAAACCAGCGCAATATCTGCGAGTTCAACCACACCAAAGAGCAACGCTAACAGCGCACCAAAAGACGCACTCCAACCCACGCCAAGCCCACGTGGCTGCCAAATAACCAAGACAATGGTAACGATAAAAATCAGCAGCGCGATCAGCATGACAAACTCTCAGTAGAGGGAAAAATTTAAAAAGGTTTAGTTACACACTGACTGGCTGAGCGGCCCACGCTCCATGGCATGCAGACGGCGCAGATCCTCGGCCAACCACTGCTGATTGGCCGCAAGGGTTTGCTGCAAAATACTCATCACCCAAGCCGGTAGCTCAGGATGCAAACGGTAATACACCCATTGCCCTTGACGGCGGTCCAACAACACACCGCTGCTGCGCAATAACGCTAAATGTCGCGAGATCTTTGGCTGACTTTCTTGCAAGCTTTCGGTCAACTCACAGACACACAACTCGCCTTCACCAGCAATCAACAAAGCAATCCGCACGCGGGTATCATCGGCAAGAACTTTAAACACTTCTGTCGGTGTGAGCTGCATAAAATACCCCTAAGCAAAAATAGTGAATCAATAGTTGAGCGGTAAGCAGAAAAAGCTTATGCACCAAACCGCATATACGGAAAATCAAATATACGGATTTATGAGAAGAGTGTAAAGGGTGGATGAACTTAAAGAGAGAGACACAGCAGGCAACGTTAGCAGCTGTCTGATTAGGCTGATATTATGAGCCGGAACAGTCTCGGCTTGCCGGAATTTTATTGTATGCACCTTCTATAAGGATACTTATATGCAACGCCTGTCTCTTTTCATCGCAGCGGGTCTGTTGAGCTTCACTGGCGCTGTATCAGCGAGCAGTTTTATTGCCTCCACCGACACCATTGGCAGCTCATTAGCCAATACATCCGAGAGCACCAGTGACGCTACGTCGAACATTGGTGATGACAAGGTTGTACTTGCCGCCAAAAGTGATGCCGCCAGTTTTGTTGGCAGTGCCGGTGAGTTGCGTGGTGTGAACCTTGAAGCCGCCCTGAATCACATTCGTCAACAACTGCCCACTCTTGAGGCGACTGACATGCAACTGGCCGAGGCTATCCTCGCTCTTTGAGTCACTTTAGATGGAAACAGCAGATGCTAGCTGTCTATGCTCTGCTCTTCAGTCTCCTGCTGCTAACCGCCTCGCCTCTACAGGCGGCTCTGCGCTTACAGCTTGAGCCGCAACAACTGACAGAAGAGCAACTGCAAGCCTCCCAGCATTTGCTGGATGAGGTGTTTACAGTCTTGCCGCCAAGGATGGTCGAGCAACTGGATCAGACAGTACCGGTGAGCTGGAGCAAGCGTCTGCCGGATAACGTGATGGGCCGTGCCAGCCCAGGCGGCAAAATCACGCTGAATCAACGCTGGTTGCCGGATCTTTTGTCCGCAAGCGACACCCAGAATATCCCCGGCCGCCAGCACTCCACTCTACGCACCGAGCTCAAAGCGACGCTCATTCATGAACTCGCGCACCTGTATGACCGAGGACGTTTCTGGCTGACCGATGAGCGCCGGCTGCTGCAGTATTGCCGTAGCCGCGAGCGCGTCCAAGGTCATATCGGCCTGCCCAGCGAGTGCCGAGGCCAGAGCAACAGACAATTTACCCTCAGCGACGCACCCCGCTGGCTGGATCTGGCGGGCTGGCAGCAGCAGGTCGGCAAGCGCGGGCGACGCGATGCAGACAACTTCCAACAGCTGCGCAGCCCCGACACCTACGAACTGCACAATCCACAGGAGTTTTTGGCGGTCAATCTAGAGTACTTTCTACTGGACCCGCAGTACGCTTGCCGCCGCCCAGCTTTAGCCGATTATCTGCAAGCGCATTTTGCCTGGGCTCCCGCCCACACCCAGCCATGTGCAACGGAACTCCCCTATTTGAATGCCAGTCTGGACAGCAACCAGCCAGCGCTGGCTTGGCTCGACCCCAAGCGTATTTATCAGGTGCATTATCTACTGGCTGAACCGGATGAAAGCTGGGCCGGCCGTTGGGGCCACAGCATGTTGCGGCTGGTCATCTGTGCTCCCGGTCGAACGCCCGGACCCGAATGCCTGTTGGATCTGGAGCACCACCTGGTGCTGTCCTTCCGCGCCTTTGTCGATGATGTGCAGCTCTCCAGTTGGGATGGTTTGATGGGCAATTACCCATCCCGCCTGTTCCTGCTGCCGCTGCAAAAAGTAGTCGATGAATACACCCAGCTTGAACTGCGTGGTCTCAGCTCGGTTCCCCTACGGCTGGATGCCCAAGCCCGTCAGCGGCTGGCTCAACAGGCCACTGCCCTGCACTGGAGTTATGACGGCACCTATTATTTCGTGAGCAACAACTGTGCAGTGGAAACCCTGAAGTTACTGCGCAGCGGCAGTGCCTTACCCCAACTGCAGAGCCTCGACAGTCAGACCCCAACCGGTCTGCTTGCACTGCTTGACGCACGCGGATTGGCTGACCTGAAACCCTTGCAAGACCGTCAAGCAGCGCTACGCCAAGGCTACTACTTCGACTCCTACCGCGAACGCTACAACCATATGTTCGAGGTACTACGCCGCCAGCTACAGATTCCCTTTGCACGCTTAGAAGACTGGCTCAGCAGCCCAGCCAGCGACCGACAAACCTGGTTTGCAGCAGCAAACACACGCTCCACCGCCGCCTTGCTGGTGCTTGAAGAAGCCATTCAGCGCCGGCATGTGCTGGACATACAGCAGGATCTCAAACTGCGTTTCCTGTCCAACGATGCGCCAGCGGAGCTGACCGAAGCCGCGCAAGTGATGCAAGGGCTACTGAGTAGCAGCAGCTTTTTGAGCCGCCCCGGAGAACTGTTGAGCGAGGGTTATGGCTTGCCGCAACCACAGGAGTCACAGCAATTTCTCAAAATTGCCACAGCCCGGCAGCAGATGTTACTGACCAGCGCTGAAGATCTGGAACAGCGCCTGCTCTCATTGATGAGCGCAGAACAGCGCCAGCAACTGGACGCGACCGGTGCCAATATCAACGTGCTCTCACAACAATTGCGGCAACTGCACAGCGAGTCTGGCGGTATTCAGCTGCCTTGAGAGGGTTACTACCTAGCGAGCTGCACACCCTAGCAGTCGCGAATACACGGTTAGCCATGGCCCAACTCTCATCACTCTGTATGTAGTGGCATAGTTAATTTGGCCAGTACAGTAATGAGTAAATTACAACTTAACAATAGTAGACTTCGTTACTTCTCTCTCATAACATTTTTACTCAAAAAACAGCAGTAAACTGACAGTAGCGCCCTTAACTATTAGCAGCAACTGCAACTCAAATCACACACCCCACACCCCACACCCTACGCACTAACCATTTCCAGCGGCCACTTGCAGTGACCACCGACCTCAATAACCTCTAGCGCAATAT
>DASRNZ010000016.1:0-2135 GCA_035647155.1 Thiopseudomonas sp. | reverse complement strand
GAGGGCAGCCGAGTAAGACACCGGCCAGTGTTAAGCGCTGCAAAGTAGTACGCATAGTCTTTATCCTTTATTGACGAGTTGGCGTGGTAATAGCTCTAGTCTAGCAAGAGCCGTATGTTTGGTGTTGAGGAGATTAGAAACTGAATGCATTTTCCCTGTATAGCGTTAGAAATCTTGCTGTATTAGCCGATTATGGGCTTGCTAAAACTTGTATAAAGCATTCGGGTATAGTGAGATTAAGATCCATTAGCAGTGATTTTTAAGGAGACTGATATGACGCTGCTTGTACGTAAAAAATTACTGATCATTGCTCACACTCCTTCGGTGAACACTCAACAGATGTTCGAAGCTGTACTCAAAGGTGCTTCGCATGCAGATATAGATAATGTGGAAGTGCTCACCCGAGCGCCGCTTGAAACACAGCCAGAAGATATTATTGCCGCCGACGCCATTATTTTGGGCACCACAGAAAATTTTGGCTATATGGCAGGCTTGGTCAAGGACGTTTTTGATCGCTGTTTTTATCCGTGTCTTGAACATACTGAGGGAATGCCTTTCGCTTTTTATGTCCGTGCTGGCCTTGATGGTACTGGTACTCGTACAGCGATTGAAAGCATCACTCATGGTTTACGTTGGAAGTTAGTGCAAGAGCCGCTGATTTGCAAAGGAGATTTTCAGCCTGATTTTATTGAGCAATGTGAGGAGCTGGGTTTATCAATTGCAGCCAGCTTAGATGCTGGCATTATCTAGTGTCATATTGTTTTATAGCCTGCTGTCGGCGGCATGGCCGCCTTATACACTGGGCTGATGTATTGCTGCGAGAGTGATTATTTTTCGCTATGAGCGCTGTTGTGCGCCAAGCCCTCCAAAATCGGGCAGGCTGACTCCCCGTCGCCATGGCATTGCTCAACCAGCCCCGCCAGCTGCTCGCGCATGCTTTGCAAATTGCTGATATCACGATCCAGTTCCGTCATATATTGCTGGGCAAGCGCTTTAACATCAGCACTTTTACGATCGGTATTTTGCCAGAGACCTAGCAGGGTTTTAATCCGTTCCAGCGAAAAGCCTAGGTCGCGAGCGCGTTTGATAAAGCGCAATTGCTCGATATTACTGTCATCATAAACGCGGTAGCCAGAGCTATTACGCGGCATGTCGGCAAGCAGATCAATATCTTCATAATAGCGAATCATCTTGCGACTTACGCCCGACAATTTCGCAGCTTCTCCAATATTCATAAGGCCTCCAGCGGTGCTTTAAAGCCGCGCAGACGTAGCGCGTTAGTCACCACAAAGACACTGGATAAGGCCATGGCCGTTGCGGCTAGTACGGGTGATAATAAGGTGCCATTAAAGGGGTAGAGAATCCCTGCAGCGACGGGAATCAAAGCGATATTGTAGGCAAAGGCCCAGAATAGGTTTTGGCTGATATTACGTAACGTGGCTTTGGATAACGCCAGTGCATTGATCACCCCAGTTAAGTGGCCTGACATTAACACCACATCGGCGGCGTCCATGGCGACATCAGTACCGGTACCAATGGCAATACCCACATCGGCAGCAGCTAAAGCTGGCGCATCATTGATGCCATCACCGACATAAGCCACCTGACCGTATTGTTCTTGCAGCTTTTTGACCGCCTCAACTTTACCTTCGGGCATCACCTGCGCCACGACATGATCAATGCCGAGTTGCTTGGCAATTGCATCGGCGGTGTGTTGGTTATCCCCAGTAATCATTGCGACTTTTAGACCTTGCGCATGCAAGTGCTCAATGGCTGCTTTACTACTGACTTTAATCGGATCGCTGACGGCCAGCATCACCGCTAAACGACCACCAATTGCTGCGTAGAGGGGCGATTTACCTTGCTCACCCAACTGCTGTGCTTGCTCGGCAAACTGATCAGTGTTGATATTGAGACTGGTCATAAAACGATCAGCACCAATTTGGATCTGCTGACTATCGACTGTTGCTTGCACGCCCATACCAGTGATGGATTGAAACTCGCTAATGCTAGGAATCTGTAGTTCACGCTGCTCAGCCGCTTGCACAATAGCTTGGGCAATCGGGTGCTCGGACTGCTGTTCAACCGCAGCAATTAGAGCAAGCACGGGATCTTCTTGGTAAGTATCGGTCACT
>DASRNZ010000015.1:0-6698 GCA_035647155.1 Thiopseudomonas sp. | reverse complement strand
CGTCCCTTTATTGCCAATCCAGACTTGCCCCAGCGCATTGCTAATGGCTGGCCGCTTAACCCTGTTGATCCCGCCACTATGTATGGTGGCACGGCGCAAGGCTATATTGATTATCCAGTTTATAGCGAGTAATCACAGCATGCGCATCAACACTGAGTCTTGATGCGCATGGCGGACTGCCACTGCTCAAGAGCGTCAGCAGGCCCAAGAGATCTCTGCAGAAAAAGATATGAGTAAAGATGATGTGCCGTGTTAGATTGTTGATAGATGCTGTTGTATCGGCTGTTTTGTACAATTATTTTAGGCTGGGCCAGAGTTGGCGCAAGAAGCTTAAACTAAATGTGGGCAATTTAAGCTGAACCAAAGAGTAGTATCTGGCTCAATAATACTAGTGTCACTCAAACAACAATGAAGGATACGAACTATGCTATATACAATTGCAATGATACTGATCGTTCTGTGGGTTTTGGGTCTGGTTTCGTCAGTCACCATCGGAGGTTTTATTCACCTGTTATTAGTGATTGCCGTAGTGATAGTGTTGCTGCGTGTGATCAGTGGTCGAAAACCCTTATAGCTCTTATGTCATCTAGACAGCTCATCAAGTAGCTGTGTTCACAAAAGCTCCAGCATCACCGGCTGGGGCTTTTGCCTTATAACAGTCGCCTGAATTACTCAGCGCTGCGTTCAACCATCTCTGGCAACACATGCCGCCATTCTTCAAACCCGCCATCCATGCTGTATAGATCGCTAAAGTCTTGGCTGTGCAAGTAGGCCGCAGCACTTTGGCTGGAGTGACCGTGGTAGCACACAACAATGGTGGGAACATCCAAGTCGGCTTGTGCAATAAACTCAGCCAGAGAATGGTTGTCGAGATGGATGGCTCCGGCTGGGTGCCCACTGGCAAAGCTTTCAGGGTCGCGGATATCGACCATGACTGCACCATCGGCACAGAGGTTTTTGGCTTGTTCAACATTGATGCGTTTAAAAGCGTCCATAGAGTCCTCGCTGGATGCAAAGTATTAGGCAGCTGGCTTACAAGCGCAGCGTTCAAAGTGTTGGGTGTCGATATTGTACAGCGACATTTTTCCGCCCCAGACGCAGCCAGTATCCAGCGCAATCGTATTGGGAGCAGAGCAGTTGCCTTCCAGTGCAGCCCAGTGTCCAAATAAAATAGTGTCGTCTTTGGTTAAACGCTCTGGGTGACTGAACCAAGGAGCAAAGCCTTTTGGCGCAGCATTGGCACCTTCTTTGCTATTTAGATCCAGCTCTCCAGTCGCCGTGCAAAAGCGCATGCGAGTGAAGTAATTGGTGATCAAACGTAAGCGTTCAATACCGGCTAAATCATCATTCCATAGGGTCGGGTGATTGCCGTACATACCGTCTAAATAGGGAATCAATAAGCTGTCATCTTGCAGCACGTGGTGCATTTCATCGGCGTGAGCCAGCGCATCGGCAATCGTCCACTGTGGTGGAATACCGGCGTGGACCATACTGATTTTGCGCTCGGCATCATGGTGCATCAGCGGTTGCTGGCGCAGCCAAAACAACAGTTCGTCACAATCGGGTGCATTGAGAATTTCACGCAAGGTGTCTTTCTTTTTAATACGCGCAGCATGGTTAGCAATCGCCAGTAGGTGTAAGTCATGGTTGCCCAAGACGGTCACTACAGACTCACGCATGGCATAAAGAAACCGCAGTGTCTCCAGCGATTGCGGACCGCGATTGACCAGATCACCCACCAGCCAGAGTTTATCTTGGCTGGGGTCAAAGTGAACGCGATCGAGTAAGCACTTCAGCGGCTCAAGGCAGCCTTGTACATCACCTACGGCATAAGTCGCCATTAATGCAATACACCAGGGACAGCTAAACCAAAGGGTGCGATCGGAGCATCAAACTCTTCGCCGTCTTCAGCGCGCATGGTGAAACTGCCTTGCATGCTGCCTACGGCAGTCGTCATCAAGGTGCCGCTGCTGTAGCTAAATTCATCATCAGCATCAATCACCGGCTGTTCGCCGACCACGCCGGAGCCGCGGACTTCTTGGGTTTTGCCGTCGCCATCGGTAATGATCCAATGGCGGCTTAACAGTTGCGCCGATTCAGTGCCGTTATTGCGAATAACGATGTCATAGGCAAATACATAACGGTTGTCTTCAGGTGCTGAGTGTTCAGCCAAATAGCGTGTGTTCACACGGATATCAATGGTATCGCACAGATTGTTCATAATGTTCTCAAGATAATTCTGCAGCCTGCTGCTCAGAAAGTTGGTCAGCTAAGCGTACAAATGCAGCCAGATCCAATTGCTCAGGGCGTAAGCTGCCGTCCACACCCGCAGCTTCAATCTCTTCAGCGGATAAGACATTTTTTAAAGTATTGCGCAGGGTTTTACGGCGCTGATTAAAGGCTTCGCGAACAATGCGATCCAATGCACGAGCATCTTTAGCTTGGTGGGGTAATACCGCGTGTGGCGTTAAGCGCACAATCGCAGAATCCACTTTAGGTGGCGGGCTAAATGAGCCTGGACCGACATTAAATAAATGCTCAACACGGCAATGGTACTGAACCATAATGGATAAGCGACCCCAATCACCACCGCCGGGTTTAGCGGCCATACGCTCAACCACTTCTTTTTGCAGCATAAAGTGCATGTCGCGCACTAAATGGGCATTGTTAAGCAGGTGGAAAATCAGCGGCGTAGAAATATTGTAGGGCAGGTTACCGACGACACGCAGACTGCTGGGCGCTGGATCAAGACGAGCAAAATCAAACTTCAGCGCATCACCTTCGTGTAGGGTGAAGTTCTTCGCTAAAGCGAATTTACCTTTCAAAATGGTAACGAGATCAAGGTCAATTTCGATCACGTCAAGCTGAGCAGCGCTGCTGACTAAACCTTCGGTGAGCGCACCTTGGCCTGGGCCAATTTCTAATAGGCGATCGCCTTCACGTGGGGAGATAGCACGAATGATACGATCAATCACGCCTGAGTCGTGCAGGAAGTTTTGACCAAAACGCTTACGAGCGCGGTGCTGATAGATCTGAGACATTCGGCTGCTCCAATGAATAAGTTGGGCAGTTTAGCAAAAAAGCAGCAGTGCTTCGCCTTTATTGATTATTGATGCTGAAAAATAGGCAGACGCGAGCCTGACATCCTCAGCAGTAACGAGGCCATACCCACCCAAGCATCGCCGATGGTTTGCCCTTTGCTTTGTTCATCGATCAATTGCGCATCTTTAAGCAGCAGTTGCCATTGTGAGCCTGACAAGCGTTTTAGTGCTTTAGCAAACAGCGGTTTACGTGCGGCAGGCCACACCCTGGATAGCGCACGATCCATGTTGGTGCCTTGACTCAGTTGCTGGGCAAGGGTGCCTAACTGGCGAATATCACGCGCTACGGCCCAGAGAATAATCGGGATCTCGGTGCCTTCGCTGCGCAAACCGGCCAGCATCCGCAAGCTGCGCTCTGTATCGCCTTCTAGAGCAGCATCCACTAGGCCAAACACATCATAGCGGGCACTGTCAGCAATGCTGGCTTGGATGGTCTCTAGATCAAGGTGAGTGGCGTTGCTGAGTAGTTTGAGTTTTTCAATTTCTTGCACAGCAGCCAAGAGGTTGCCTTCGGTGCGTGCAACAATTAAATCAATCGCCGCAGGATCAGCACTGAGACCTTGCTGAGCAAGACGTTGATTCATCCAGTTGGGCAGTTGCTCAATATTGATATTGGGTAGCTGTACAAAGCCACACAGCTTGCTGTCCAGCAGGGCTTTAGCCCATTTGGTTTTTAACGTGCTGCTATCCAAACGCGGGACGTTAATCAGCAGTACGGTGTCTTCAGCCGGGCGCGCTAAGTATTCTTGTAAAACAGTACTGCCTTGATCACCGGGCTTGCCTGAATTGATACGTAATTCCAGTAAACGCTTTTCAGAAAACAGTGACAAGCTGGCGTTGGCTTCGCGGATGATATTCCAATCGAAACCACGCTCCACATGAAACACTTGGCGTTCGCTGTAATCGGCTTGACGACAGGCACCGCGAATCGCATCACTGGCTTCTTGGGCAAGTAATGGCTCATCGCTGCTGACCAAATAAATCGGCAGTAAAGCCTGCTTCAGTTGGCCGTTGAGTTTTTCAGGATAAATGCGCATAGATGTCGGTTAGAGGCCTTGTCTGCACAAGGCCTTGAGTCACTAAGGTAAGGAAATAGGTGATTGCTGTGGCTCATCGAACTGTTGCTGCGCGCGAGCGGCTGCTTCACGTGCTTGTGCTTCAGCTTCTTGACGTTGCTGTGCCAGTTCTCTTAAGTCGTGTAATTGTGCAGGCGTAATGGCTTGCAAGCGCATCATTAACTGGGTGACCAGTTCACGACGCATTTCTTCACGCAGTAATGCCGCTTCTTGGCCTGAGCCGGTGACATTGTCTTGGTTATAGGCATAAGTGCGTTGTACTTCTAAGCGGTCTTGAAGCAGTGCGGGTAGATTGCCGGAGCGCAACTCGTAGTCAACTGAGCTGGTCATGGTGTATTCAGCGCTACGTGTGCCGGCAGTAAAGCTGGCAGTGCGTTGCGTGTTGCCTTCTGCGCCAATATACAGCGTGTAGGCGGCGTTACTTAAAACATCAACCTTATTATTGGCGAGGCTCTCTTTAACTTGTTTAGCCAGTGGGCTCAGTGAGTCGCGCGCTGCAAAATCCAGTTCGTTTAGCGCCATTTTCATAGTACCGGTGCCGCGCAAATGAAAGCCGCAAGCGGACATTAAAAAAGCTAGACCCAGTACAGTAATAGTGCGTTTTAGCATGGTATGTCCTCTGTGCCTAACCTCGTTTGGAGGTTAGGCTGGGTGAGTAAAAAACATAACTCAATCAGTTGGCAACAATATTAACCAACTTATTCGGAACAACAATCACTTTACGAATGGTTAAGCCATCCACATAGCGCAAGACGTTTTCATTCTCACGTGCCGCCGCTTCAATCTCTTCACGGCTGGCGCTAGCAGGCACATCAATGCTGCCGCGCAACTTACCGTTCACTTGAATGACAATGTTGAGCGTATCTTGTACCAAGGCACTCTCGTCAGCTTGCGGCCAAGCTGCATCAATCACTGGCGTAGTGTGGCCCAGTTGCTGCCAAATCGCGTGACAAATGTGCGGCGTAATCGGTGCGAGTAACAGCACAACGGTTTCTAAACCTTCATGTAATAACGCACGATCTTGCGCGGTTTCAACCGGAGCTTTTTCCAGCACATTCATCAAGGTCATCACTTGCGCAATGGCGGTGTTGAATTTCTGGTGTTGGCCCACATCGTTGCTGGCATGCTTAATCACCGCATGAATCGAGCGACGAATGTCTTTTTGCGCATCAGTTAATGCAGCAAGGTCTAGACCGTTATGGCTGCCCGCATTCACATGCTTATAAGCCAAACGCCACACACGCTTCATAAAGCGGCTTGAGCCTTCAATACCCGAGTCTGACCATTCCAAGCTCATATCAGGTGGCGCAGCAAACATCATAAACAAGCGGCAGGTGTCAGCGCCGTACTCGTCGATCATGATTTGTGGATCTACACCGTTATTTTTCGATTTGGACATTTTCTCAATGCCGCCAATCACCACCGGCTGACCATCACTGATCAATGTGGCCGACAGTGCTTTGCCTTTAGCATCGTGCTCAACCGTGACTTCATCAGGGTTAAACCACTCGCGCGCACCGTTGGGCTGCAGGCGATAGTAAGTTTCCGCGATGACCATGCCTTGGGTGAGCAGGTTGGTGAATGGCTCATTGCTATTGACTAGGCCTTCGTCACGCATCAGTTTGTGGAAGAAGCGTGCATAGAGCAGGTGCAGAATCGCGTGCTCAATACCACCGATGTATTGGTCAACCGGTAACCAATGATCAGCCGCGCCTTTTTCCACTAAGCCGCCTTCATAGTGCGGTGAAGCATAGCGCGCGTAGTACCAAGACGACTCAACAAAGGTGTCCATGGTGTCGGTTTCACGACGAGCATCTGCGCCACAGGATGGGCATTTGCACTCATAAAACTCTGGCATTTTATTCAGTGGATTACCTGAGCCATCGGGGATGACGTTTTCAGGTAAAACAACCGGTAACTGATTTTCAGGTACGGGTACATCGCCACAGCTTGGGCAGTGAACAATCGGAATTGGGCAACCCCAATAGCGCTGGCGGCTGATACCCCAGTCACGTAAACGGAACTGAGTTTTACGCTCACCGTGTGCTTGGGCTTCTAGATCAGCAACAATGCCATCAAAGGCATCTTGTACGTTTAAGCCATCGTATTGACCGCTATTCACCGTGGTGACGTTGGCCTTATCGGCGTACCAATCCTGCCACTCTTGTGCATCAAAAGTGTGCTCTGGATTGTTTGAAGCAAAGACTTGCTGGATTGGCAACTGGTAGCTGTTGGCAAAGGCAAAATCGCGCTCATCGTGGGCAGGGACGGCCATGACTGCGCCTTCACCATAACCCCACAGCACATAGTTGGCGACATAGACCGGCAGTTTGTCACCGGTTAATGGGTGAATGACAAACTGGCCGGTTGGCAGTCCTTTTTTCTCCATGGTCGCCATATCGGCTTCAGCCACAGAGCCCGCTTTACACTCAGCAATAAAGGCGGTGAGTTCTGCATTGTTTTCTGCAGCACGTTGCGCCAATGGATGCTCAGCAGCCACGGCAACATAAGTCGCGCCCAT
>DASRNZ010000014.1:0-10531 GCA_035647155.1 Thiopseudomonas sp. | reverse complement strand
CTATTTTTTAGTATGGAGCGTGTTTGGATGTTTCCCAGCTTTATGCAGGGTTCCTGTTGGCAGCTCTTAGTGGTGTCAGTATCGTCCTGTGGTTATATTTGCATCCACTCTGATGAGTGGGGCGCCGTTGGGTAAAGTTGGCTTGATTGACCTATACAACTTAAAACCTAACGTAACCATGGCAAACATATCTATTGATGGCAAGAAACTACAATGATTATTCTTCAGTACCGAATGTTGCTGAGCCAAACTGCATGCCGTTAGAAAGATTGTAGTTATTGGTTTAACAGCGTCGGTTAAGTTTCATTTAGGTCGGATTTATTGATTTTTAAAAACATTGACGATATAAATCTATACAAGACTTCCATCCATAATAGAGATCAAGAGTAAAATGAAGTCACTGCTGTCATTCGCAACTCTGAGCCTATTGATCTCGATTTAACTGTGAAAAACATAATACTTATGACTTCCTCACTGCACCGCTTGTATTCTTTTCGTCGCTGTCCCTATGCCATGCGCGCTCGCCTCGGTCTGTTGTTTGCCGAGTTACAGGTGGAGTTGCGGGAGATTGTTCTGAGAAATAAACCAGCGCAGATGTTAGCGATGAGCCCGAAAGGCACCGTGCCGGTTTTACAGCTTTGTGATGGTGCTGTGATTGAAGAGAGTCGGGAGATCATGATATGGGCGCTTGAGCAGCACGATCCGCAAGGGCTGTTGGATGCACAGGTACTGCAGCAAGCCAATGCTCTGATTGCTCAGAATGATAATGAATTTAAGCATTGGCTGGATCGCTATAAATATGCTGATCGTCATCTAGAAATGACTCAGGCAGAGTATCGCCAGCGCGGTGAAGTATTTTTGCAGGTGTTAGAAGAGTTGCTGGCTCACAATCCTTTCCTGCTAGGGGATAAAGTGACTGTTGCCGATATTGGCATCATGCCCTTTGTGCGCCAATTCGCTCATGTGGATCGCGATATTTTTTACACTTTGCCTTATCCAAACCTGCAGCGCTGGCTGGATCACTGGCTTGAGCACCCACTTTTCCTTCTTGCTATGACTAAGTTTAAGCCATGGCAAGAAGGGGATGAGGTGGTGGTTTTTCCTGCTTAACCTGCACGCTTAACAACTAAGTGCTTAGACCAGCTGAACTCTGCAGAAGGGATTACAAAACTTAGCGGTAGTGAGACAAAAGACTCACGCCGCATTGTATTTGACAGGCTTATGAGTAGCGGATTAACCCGCGTAGCCGAGTTTCTTATTGACCTGATTGAAAATGTCTTTTCCTGTCAGCCAACCGTCAAAGTTATCTATAAACTGATCGGTCAAAGCTTGTTCCCAGCCCACAGCATCGCCTGCCATATGAGCGGTCATGATGACATTGTCCATATCCCATAAGGGGTGTGATTCGGGCAGGGGCTCTTGTTCAAAAACGTCCAGTCCTGCACCGGCGATTTGACCGTCACGTAAGGCTGTGACTAAGTCTGCGGTATTCACAATCGGACCACGACCAATATTGATTAGCCGGGCGCTGCTGCGCATGGCCTTGAACGCCGTACTATCAAATATGCCGTTGGTTTGTGGAGTCAGCGGTGCGGCAATCACCACGTAATCAGCATGAGCCAGTTCAGCGTGCAGCTCTGTATGGCTGCGCACGGTGACAAAATCGGGGTCGTGAGCACGCTCAGTACGCGCAATACCATGCACTTCCATACCCACTGCGTTGAGCATTTGGGCAATCTTACGACCGATTGAGCCAGCACCGACCACCAGCACACGCTTGCCATCCACTCGCTCAGTGGAGCGGTGTTGCCACTGGTGTTGCAGTTGCAGACGGATCGAGCGGGGAAAGTCTTTGGCAAACATCAGCACGGTACAGAGTACATACTCGGCAATGGCGTGATCAAAGGTACCGCTGGCATTGGAGACAATCACTGGCCCGTCAACCAAGGCTGGAAACATCAGCGCATCGACACCCGTACTGGCCGCGTGGATCCACTGCAGCTTGTCGGCTTTGGGCCAAGCGGCCGCCAGCGCTTCGGTGCGAAAGTCGGTGACCAACAGCACATCTGTTCCTGGCAACGTGGCTTCTAAACTGGCGGTATCGTAGGCGAAACGAACCTCGGCACGTGCTCGAACTGCATCGATACCGAGTGGTTCAGGTTCTCCTGGGGCAGTAAGAACAGTGATGACTGGCTTAGGCGATTGGTGCATGGAAGCTCCTTAGGGAATCAGGTTTTGGTGTTCGGGGCCGACAGAACCAACTGGGTTATCTAACGGATGTTCTGGTTAGGACGCTGCTTACTTCAGTGTTCTAAAGTGATTTGAATTATTGAATTTCCAAGAGTTCGACTTCAAAAATCAGCGTAGAGCCCGGTTGAATTTTGCCCGCAGCACTGTTGCCATACGCTAGGTTGGGCGGGATAAAAAACTTAAACTTGTCACCTGCGACCATCAACTGTACACCTTCGGTCCAGCCAGCAATCACGCGGTTTAACGGAAAGCTGATGGGCGTATTACGCTCAACTGAGCTATCAAATACCGTGCCGTCGAGTAGCGTGCCATGGTAATGCACTTTGACCGTGGAACTGGCGTTCGGATGTGTGCTACCTGTGCCTTTATTTAAGACTTGATATTGCAAGCCAGAAGCAGTTTCGAGTACGTCTACGTTCGCTTTGTTCTCGACTAAAAAATCATTGCCAATGGCGATGTTTTCAACGGCCGCTTTTTTATTACCTGAGTTTTTAGCGAAGTAAAATACGATTAATGCGACCAGTACAGCCAAAATAACAAATTTCATTAGCGAGCCTACTTATATGAGTAAGTGGTGATTCTAGCACTCGATAGCTAGCGAGGTAAGGCAGGGTAGCTCGCTGAATTGATTTGGCTTTTTTAGCCTATGTTTCCGGTGTTACGTGGGCTTTAATGATAAAATTTGTCGCGTTAAATCTTCCTTATATTCAGAGTAATCACTCATGAAAGCTATGCTGCAAAGCGTTTTCCAGCGCCATTGGAATCCTTATCTTGTTCTATTGATCGCGGGACTGCTCAGTGCGATTTACTTTGGCTTAACCTCAACGGTATGGGCGGTTACTGGTGAATTTACGCGACTGGGTGGCGATATTTTATTGTTGTTGGGCGTGGATGTGTCGGATTGGCAGTATTACAGCATGGTGGGTTTACAGGGTCATACTTGGGAGCGTGCCGATGGCTGGATTGTCTGGGGTATGTTTATTGGCGCACTGATGATGGTGCTGCTGAGTAATAGCTTTAAAATCCGTCTGCCACAGCAAAAACGCCGTTATGTGCAAGGCTTTGTCGGTGGCATTATTGCCGGATTTGGTGCGCGCTTAGCGTTGGGCTGTAACTTGGCGGCGTTCTTTACCGGTGTGCCGCAGTTTTCTTTTCACGCTTGGATCTTTATTGTCGCGACTGGTGTAGGTACTTTTTTTGGCGCGAAGCTTACAAAAATGCGTTGGTGGAAGGGCAAGCCTTCTTTAATGCGCGGTGCGGCCAAACCGTCGAAGGTCAAAACGCGGCTGATCCAGCCTTATGTCGGTGGCGCTATCGCCATGGCTTACATAGGTGTGATGATCTATTTTTTTGCCTCTGGGCAAACAGCACTGGGTTTAGGTGCGCTGTTTGGTTTGGCCTTTGGCATTCTGATTGAGCGGGGGCAAATCTGTTTTACCTCAGCCTTTCGTGACCTGTTTCTGGTGGGTCGCAGCCTGATGGCTAAAGCCATTATTGTTGGAATGGCAGTCAGTTCTATTTTAACTTTTGTGATTATCTCTATTTATGGCTTAACGCCCATTACGCAAATTGCTGCGCTGAGTACTGTGGTCGGTGGCGTTTTATTTGGCTTGGGTATTGTCATGGCATCGGGTTGTGAAACCGGCATGATGTATCGCTTAATGGAAGGGCAGGTGCTGTTCTTGCCTGTTTTCGCGGGCAATATTATCGGTGCAACCTTCTTGGCCTATGCGTGGGATCATTTAGGTATTTATACTGTGTTGGTTAAAAGTGGTGCGAAAATCAACTTATTGGATGCAATCGGTCCAGTGGGCGCGATTCTCAGCACGCTGGTGATGCTGGGTGTACTCTATGCCTTAACCGTATATCGGGAAAAAATTTATCACCGTCAATTTGAATTAAACAGAGCTGCCAAATAATATGCCAACCTTAACTGAAGCTGACTTTACCCTTGATTTACGTGGCGAGTCGTGTCCCTATCCGGTGATTTATACGCTGGAAGCATTGGAAGGCATGGATAAAGGGGAGCTGTTGCAGGTGATCACTGATTGCCCGGGCTCGTTTCGCAATGTGCCTGAAGAAGCGCTGGCGCATGGTTATACCTTTGCCCAAGACCCAGTCAAAAATGGGCAGGAATATTTGTTTTATATTTATGCATAAAAAAGCAGGCGCCTGTAATGGACGCCTGCTTTCTGAGCTTGAAGCATCTTCGATATTAGTTATAAATATCAAACACACCCAAGATATCGCCTAACCACAGGTGAACCAACATACTCGCGACATAGCCTAAGAAAATCACCGGCATCCAGCGTAAGTGGCTCATAAAGGTGTAGTGACCACGTGCAGCACCCATCAGCGCAACACCGGCTGCAGAACCCACAGACAGTAAGCTACCACCGATACCGGCAGCTAAAGTCACCAGCAACCAGTGACCATGGCTAATCTCGGGGCTCATTTCGAGTACCGCAAACATCACTGGGATGTTATCGACGATAGCAGAAATAACACCAATACCAAATGCTGCCCAGGTTGCACCTAGACCGTCAAACAGGTGTACAGACACCAACTGCAAGTAGCCTAAGTAGCCTAAACCACCGACGCACATCACTACGCCGTAGAAGAATAACAAGGTATCCCACTCAGCACGCGCAACGTTTTTAAATACGTCAAAGGGTACAACACTACCTAAGTAACGCAGTTGACGTTGGTCGTCTTTTGCTTCGGCAACAGTACGTTTCTTCGCCAAAGATGAAGGCAAGCTCATGCGTAGGAAATAACCGAATAATTGCAAGTAACCCAAGCCCACCATCATGCCAAATACAGGGGGTAAGCCTAAGAACTGGTGACCACATACAGCAGTCACAATGGTGAATAAGAACAACAGCATGAGGCGGCGGGCACCACGCTTGAGTTCGACTTCTTCAGTGACGCTTTCAGGCTTGCCCTTAGGAATAAAGAAGGTCATCACGATGGCAGGGACAACGAAGTTAACCACTGCTGGCAAGAATAGGTCGAAAAACTCTAGGAACTGAACCTTTCCTGCTTGCCACACCATCAGTGTGGTGATATCACCAAAGGGGCTGAATGTACCGCCAGCGTTCGCTGCAACTACAATGTTTACACAGCACATGGCAATAAAGCGTTTTTGACCTTCGGCAACCTTAAGTACCACGGCACACATCAGTAAAGCTGTGGTCAAGTTATCGGCTACGGGTGAAATAAAGAAAGCTAAAATACCCGTGATCCAAAAAAGCGCTGTGTAGCTAAAACCTTTTTGCACCATCCACGCACGTAAACCTTCAAATACACGGCGCTCTTCCATCGCACTGATGTAGGTCATTGCGACCAGCAAAAACAGCATTAGCTCAGTAAAATCAAGAAAGTTTTTGCTAAAAGCTGCGCCGGTTGCCTCGTGGTCATTACTCACAAGACCGACCAGTAGCCAGATCAAGCCTGCGCCAATTAACATGGGCTTGGACTTGCGCAGCTGTAATTTTTCTTCAAGCACCACGACTAGGTAAGCAATTGCAAAGACAAAGACAGCCAAGTAACCGGCGAGGGTTGTTGTCGCATCTAAATTGTTGGCTACCTCAGCAGTTCCGCTGGCTAAAACTGGCAGCGAGAACAATGCAGCAACAACAAATATAAACAAACTTCGTAACATAAATGTCTTCTCAAGGTTGGTTAAAGGGTGTAGCTGCAGAGCAAGCGCTACGGATGGTTGCAGATTGTAACAAAGTGTAAGGCTTTAAGCTTGATGATCGTCAAGAAGCTGAGTTTATGGCCATTGAGTGTGACGTTTTGATACCTTTTCAGTAGGGCCTTGCACGGTTTGGTTGGTGAAGGATGCGGGTTGATCCGGTTTCAGCACAATGGGTGCCGTCAGCTTGGATCAGTATGAGCTTTGCATGTTGCTCGAGTCAGGATAAAGTGGCGCGAATTTATATTGTTTTTGATCAAGAGCAGCGTGCAAACGCGGTTGCTTTAGTTGCGAGTAGTTCATCGCGTGGTACCAGCACAGCAAAAATAATACCTTTAAGTTTGTAATACACCTTCGGTCGCTATCAGCTTTGATTGTTGACTGAAAAACTTTCGCAGTGACTTAATCAAACATCACACCATTACCACGAGATCCTATGAAACCATTAATTAAACTCGCAACAGCGAAGATTCCCAACAACGGCGGCGAGTTGACTTTATCCCAGCGTGAGGAGGAGTTTTCCATACGGTTGTCTGGGGTGCGCGGTGAGCTGATGAATAGCCGTGTATTTAACTCCGAGCAAGAGTTATCCAAGCTGGGTTGTGCACATATTAAAAACACTGAGAATGCGCAGGTTCTAGTTGGTGGTTTGGGTATGGGGTATACCTTGGCTGCAGCATTAGAATGTGTAACTGTCAGTTCAAAGGTGACTGTGGCAGAGCTGATTCCAGAAGTGATTGAGTGGAACCAAGGTCCGCTCGGTGAATGTGCCGGCAGACCCTTGGACGATCCGCGCAGTCAGGTGCGTTTGGGCGATATTGCTGAATTAATCAAACAGCAGCAGCCTGAATTTGATGCGATTTTGCTGGATGTGGATAATGGTCCAGAAGGCATCACCCATACCAATAACAATTGGCTGTATTCCACCGCAGGTTTAGAGGCGTTATATAACAGTCTGCGTCCTGAAGGAATGTTGGCGGTATGGTCTGCAGGCCCCGATTCGATGTTTGTCATACAACTAAAAAAAGCAGGCTTCCAAGTGACGGTGCAAACCGTAAGATCTCGCCCAGGTAAAGGCAGCCGACATACTATTTTCCTCGCGAAAAAGCTCTGGCGCTCGTCTGAGTGCTAGGCGCTAAGCTAAGCTGGCACTTTCGCGCTGAGCCACTGATATGTATTTAGGCACCATTGGAGCTACAGCATGAGCGTGATATTGACGGATGATGAGCGTAAACAGTTGCAGGTGGCAAAAAACCTTTTAGAAAACCCAGGCTTAGCCGCTAAGGTCACCAGTTTTATTGGTATGCCTATTGAAAAGGGCTTAGATTTACTACCTAAAAACTGGAATAAGAAAATAGCTGAGGTCACGCAAACAGCCTTATTAAAAGCCTCGGACGCCGCTATTTTTACTATGCAAGATATACCCGGTGAAGCCTCATCGAATATTTGGCACAAACTGGGTGCGGCAGTCAGTGGTGGTGTTGGTGGTTTCTTTGGTATTGCCGCGCTAGCGGTCGAGTTGCCGATTTCTACTTCAATTATGCTGCGCTCCATCGCTGATATTGCGCGCAATGAAGGTGAGTCTATTTCAGCCATTGACACTAAATTAGCCTGCTTAGAAGTGTTTGCCTTGGGGGGCCGCAGTGATGCTGATGATGGCACTGAAAGTGGTTATTACGCCGTACGTGCAGCTCTAGCTAAATCCGTGGCTGATGCTTCTGAGTTTATTGTTGGCAAAACTTTAACCGATGAAAGTGCGCCGCTGCTCATTAAATTTATTGCCAAAGTAGCAGAACGTTTTGGTATTCAAATTACTGAAAAAGCCGCAGCACAAGCCATTCCAGCCTTGGGTGCAGTCAGTGGGGCGATTATTAATACGATATTTATTGATCACTTTCAGGATATGGCCCGAGGGCATTTTTTAGTGCGCAAGCTGGAGCGAAAATACAGTAAAGATGTGATTGAGCAGCTCTATATGCAGTTGCCGAGTCTAGGGTAAGTTGTCTGTAATCAACTAGTCGTAGATAAAACAACGAGTATCCAAGGACAAGAGTCGAAGCAAATGTCTTGTTGTTTAACAGATTACAGCAGAAACCCCCATCTCTAAAGTGGCTGGTAGTTCATGTCGATTGCTTCTCGACTAATATGGCTTGATTGTTTTTGAATTCAGCAATCGACACCATATTGCCGGCAATGAGCTCTTCAGGCTCGATGTTGTGCAGGTTTTGAATACTCCAGAAGGTGCCATTAGCAAAAACAGAGACTGCGCCACTGTTGCTGATATGTAAGCGACCTTGGCTGGCAGAAAAGGTGTGCATCGCCTCAGGTTGTGCATTACCAGATGTTGTATAGCGTTTACGCAGCGTCAGCATCAGCACGCCACCGACCAGTACCGACAAAAGAAGCTGTATGCCTATATTTATATTGGGTATAAATAAGGTGAGAAATCCAGCTAGAATTGCGCCAATGCCGAACCACAGAACGACAAACGCTCCAATAAATAACTCGGCAATCACCAAAATGATACCCAGCGTGACTAATACCCACCAGATGATAGATTGCTCTAACATGCTTCGCTCCCAATGCGCCTGAACACAATGCTCAGGCGGCTCAGTGTTTTATGCGTCTTTTTTCTTGCCCACCATATCGGTGAGTAGCGCCAGACTACCGACTAATTGCGCTGCTTCGTAAGGCACGATAATTTTGTTTTGGCTGTCGCTGGCGGCAATGCCTTCCCATGCCGCGATACGTCCTTTAGCTAGAATAAACTCACCTGCTTGTGGGTTCTCACGCAAGCCTTCGGCAATCAATTCTAGAGCTTGTTTTTGACCCGAGGCCATCAGCACTTCTTCTTGTTGCCCAGCTTCGGCTAAGAGGACAGCTTCTTTTTTCTTTGCTTCAGCCATACGTTCCATGGCTTCTGCCTGCATAAAGGCTTGGGCACGATCACCTTCAGCTTTATAAATAGTCGCGTTTTTGTCTGCTTCAGCTTTGGTTTCGATAGCGCGACGCTCGCGAGTGGCTTGCAGTTGCAGTTCCATGGCTTGTTGCACATTGGCCGATACAGAAATGTCACTGATTTCCACACGTGTCACCTTGGCACCCCAACCACCGGATGCCGCATCCAAAGCGTTGAGCAGAGCTTGGTTCATTTCGTCACGGCTGGACAATGTGTTGTCCAGTTCCATTTTACCAATTTCAGAACGTAAGGTGGTTTGCGCCAGTTGAGAAATAGAAAGATGCAGATCTTTAATCTCATAGGTGGCTTTTTGTGCATCATTAATCCGCAGAAAGACCACGCCATCAATAGTGATTTGGACGTTATCGGAGGTGATCACTTGTTGTGATGGGATATCGATCAGCTGTTCTTGAGTGTTGTAGCGTGTGCGCACTTGGTCAACAAATGGCACAACAATATTTAAACCACCGCTTAATACTCGGTGAAAACGCCCCAGACGTTCAATCACCTGAACCTCGGCCTGGGGGACGATTCGTATTGTTTTCATCAGTGTGACAATCACCAGAATAGCTAAAATTCCGGTCACAATAAATACGCTTTCCATAATGAGGTCTTCCCGTGTTGAGGTGTATAGAAACAGTCTGTAAGTGCTAATACGCTATAGTGTAAACTGAAAAAAAGATAAAAGTAGCAGCTCTTTGAGGGAAATTATGAAGCTTAGGGAAACTTACTGCGACATCGCACGCAGCGTGATCGGCAGTGAGAACATTGATCTTCAGAGTGGAGCATGCCCCGATCAGTGGGTAGGCTCGATTACAGACTTTGATCGCAATGCAGACACCTTTCCTTTGCGCACACTCGCCACACAACGCGGTAATCACCCCTGTATTATCCTTGTGATGGAATCGCCACATATCAACGAGTTTGTGGGAGAAGTAGGCCCAGCCAAAGGGAAAACTGGAGTTCAAATTCGTCAACATATCGCAGCGATCGTTGCTGATCTAGGCGGGCCAATATCAGACTTGCTTCTGGTCAACGCGATACAGTATCAGTGTTCGCTTGGTGTACCCACGAGTCGATACAGAGATACGGTATTTCGCAGAGTGTGGGAAAAAGGTGGCGCAGAAGATTTTTCAACACGACTCAAACAGTTATACCGTCCGGGAGATATGCTTCTTAACTGCTGCACAGGGGGCGATCCGCGCACAGGGCTGAGGCAGTTAGTGACGCAAGCCATACGCAGTTCATTGGGAACCGTCACCTTGCATTCAGGACCGCATCCCTTTAGTTGGTTTAATGAGCGTAATCGTCGAGCAATACACTTAGTGAATACCTAGAAAGGGCTTGTGGCATATCAAGGTAGAGCATGAATGGCTTGGGTGGCTGACGACTCTTTGCGTGCTTGGTTGAAACGCTGATGCGCACCCAAGTAAGGTACGCATCATCTATACGATGACTTCATTCTAGTCAGCAACTGAGTCGATCACCTTCTTGAGCAAGGCCACTTGGCTGTCACACTTTCTTACCAAGCATACGTCGCAGCGTGCCATCTTTGTCGATCACGTGGTGCTTGAGAGCACCTGCTATGTGTAGGGCTATAGCGGCAATCAGTAGGTAGCCTA
>DASRNZ010000013.1:0-29026 GCA_035647155.1 Thiopseudomonas sp. | reverse complement strand
CAAACTCTTACGTTAAGCGGTGAAACCTTGTTTGCCTAACGAGGTGCGCATTCTACAGCAGAGGCGCACCCTGTCAATAGCACTTATCAAATAAAGCTAAAATACTTTACAAAGACTCTTTAAGGCCCGCCTAACACCCTTCACCACTACTATATAGATGACTCCATACAACCCAGGCCTCGTTGACCAAGCACAACGAACCGACCACTCGGCTACACGTAAGCACTGCTCTTAAAACCCCAAGCACATTAATGCACTATATAGACACGGTCGGATCCGCGCTCAACAACACACTAGGAACAGAGCCCGTGCATGATTATAGTAAAGCACATTGACTAGCAGCAATAAGAGCACGTGCCAATGAATCAACCACCTACTCAGCTTACAGTTCAACTCCTAACAAAAGAACAGCAGCCTCTTTTGCGTAAATTTTACCGCAGCCACAACAGCCCAATGCGCATCACACAACAAGCAGACACCTGGATTGCTCGTAGATCTGAAATTATAGCCGGCGTATGTCTTTCTCCTGTTGATCAAGGCTACTGGCTAACCAGCTTATTTACCGCTCCTAGCTATCGCCAACAAGGCACCGCTCATTTTCTAATACAACAACTTCAATTAGCATACCAAAACTCGCCAATTTGGCTGTTTTGCCATCCAGACCTCAGTGGCTTTTATAGCAAACTTGGTTTTAGGCAAACACAGCATTTACCAGAAGCCTTAGGCAGTCGCCTCAAACGCTACCAGCAGCACAAGCAATTAATCGCAATGTCTTATAAAGCACAAGAATTCGAACCTCAACGACAACAAAAGAACCTTTGCAAAGAAAAGCACATTTAAAATATCCGCAAGACTCACACCCCTAACAGAGCTCATTCACCTTCAGCGCCAGCCATTACTATCTTATAACAGCGCTATTCCTTAATATAATCTAATCTAATTTAAGTCTCGGATTGTATTTATGTCTATATCAGCAGGGCTTATTGCGCTGGTCGCATTGGCTTATATGGCAATCCTGTTTGCCATCGCATTTTACGGTGATCGCCGCAGCGCAACTGTGAGTCCACGTATGCGCTCAACGGTCTACAGCTTATCTCTGGCAGTGTATTGCAGTAGCTGGACTTTTTTTGGCTCTGTCGGTCAGGCCGCTGAGCAAATATGGTCTTTTCTACCGATTTATATAGGCCCCATTTTACTGCTGACCTTGGCACCTTGGGTGCTCAAAAAAATGGTTATTATCAGCAAACAAGAAAACATCACTTCCATTGCTGACTTTATTGCCGCTCGTTATGGCAAGTCACAGCGCTTAGCCGTTGTAGTAACACTGATCACAGTAGTCGGTGTATTGCCTTATATCGCTCTGCAGCTCAAAGGGATTGTGCTGGGAGTTAACTTATTAACTGGCACGTCAGCCAACTCAACCGGAATGTACGCACAAGACACCGCTCTTATTGTGACTGTTGCTCTTGCGCTGTTTACAATTTTATTTGGCACGCGCAATCTTGATGTAACTGAGCATCACCGCGGCTTAATGTTTGCGATTGCTTTTGAATCGCTAGTGAAGCTGATGGCATTTATTGCCGTTGGACTCTTTGTTATTTTCGGGCTTTATAATGGCATGGGTGATTTATGGCAGCAGGCCAAAGACGCACCCAAGCTTGAATCCTACTGGAATGAAGCAACTAACTGGCCGGCGATGATTGTACAAACCTGTGTGGCGATGATGGCCATCTATACACTGCCTAGACAATTCCACGTGACTGTTGTGGAGAATAATGATGAGGCTGACCTGCGTGTAGCGCGCTGGGTCTTCCCGCTTTATCTGCTACTGGTCGCTTTATTTGTTATTCCAATTGCACTAGCCGGCCAACTGCGCTTACCGGATTCGGTTGTTCCGGACTCATTTGTTATCAGCCTGCCACTTGCTGAGGGCAACCCCACTCTAGCACTACTGGCGTTTATTGGCGGTGCATCGGCGGCAACAGGTATGGTGATTGTCGCTGCGGTAACTTTAGCCATTATGATTTCCAATCATATTCTACTGCCCTCTATGCTAGCCGCGCGCACAACCGAGCGCCCCTTTGAAGCGTTTCGCTATTGGATGTTAACGGCTCGACGCTTAAGTATTATTATTATCTTATTACTGGCCTATACCAGTTACCGCTTACTGGGCGCACATACCAGTCTTGCAACTATTGGTCAGATTGCTTTTGCCGCACTCACGCAACTGGCGCCCGCGATGCTGGGGGCTTTAATTTGGAAACAGGCGAACCGTCAAGGTGTCTTTGCAGGTTTAATTGCGGGCTCTGTATTATGGGCTTACACTCTAGTCTTACCTTTAATTGCCAGCAGCCTAGACTGGCCGCTCACGTCATTCCCAGGATTAACATGGCTATCAAGCCAGCCATTTGGCCTGCCTATCGATCCGCTAACACTCGGAGTTTTACTGTCACTGAGCGGTAACTTTTTATTGTTTGTACTGGTATCTCTGTTTTCAAAGACGCGAGTCTCAGAACACTGGCAAGCCAGCCGTTTTATTGGCCAGCATGTAGGAGGCCGTCAAACCTTTACCGTACAAGTCAGTGACTTACTTATTTTAGCGGGACGTTTTGTTGGCGAAGATCGCGCCAAACAAAGCTTTATCCGTTTCGCCTACAAACAAGGCATTGCTTTTAATCCTTCAGAAACAGCCAGCAGTGAATGGGTGGCTCACACTGAGCGCTTACTGAATGGTGTCTTGGGTGCTTCATCGACACGCGTGGTCGTAAAAGCAGCAATTGAAGGACGGGAAATGTATGTCGAAGACGTCGTGCGCATTGTTGGCGAGGCTTCTGAAGTTCTGCAGTTCAACCGTACGTTATTACAAGGTGCAATTGAAAATATCACCCAAGGTATCAGCGTGGTAGATCGCTCCTTGCGCTTAGTGGCTTGGAACAGTCGCTATTTAAAACTATTTAACTACCCTGAAGACCTCATTAAGGTAGGACGACCGATTGCTGACATTATTCATCATAACGCAGAGCATGGGTTGTGCGGTCCTGGCGATGTAGAAGCGCATGTCAGCAAGCGATTATTCTGGATGCGTAAAGGCACCGCACACACCTCAGAGCGTTTATTTCCAAATGGCCGCGTAATTGAACTGATTGGTAATCCAATGCCCGGTGGCGGTTTTGTAATGAGCTTCACTGATATTACTGCGTTCCGTGAAGCAGAGCGGGCTTTAAAAGAAGCCAATGAAAGTTTGGAGCAACGTGTCAGTGAGCGCACCTATGAACTATCCCAATTAAATATTGCCCTGAGTGATGCCAAGCATGTTGCAGAATATGCTAACCAATCAAAAACTCGTTTTTTAGCTGCGGTCAGCCATGACTTGATGCAGCCTCTCAATGCCGCACGTCTGTTTTCTGCAGCACTGTCTCACCAGGATGCGCTGCCAAGCGACGCTCAAGAGTTGGTTAAAAATCTCGATAGCTCGTTGCGCTCTGCTGAGGACTTAATCAGCGACCTGTTAGATATCTCACGCCTAGAAAGCGGACGTATCACTCCACACTGCCAACCCTTTGCGCTAGGCCCATGGCTCGAAGCTTTGGGGGCGGAGTTTACCGCTCTCGCTGAACAGCAGGGAGTTGATTTTCGCTTGCGTAGTACATCATTGAACATTATCAGCGACCCCAAATTACTACGACGGATTGTGCAAAACTTCCTGACCAATGCTTTTCGCTACGCCAACGGCAGTGTATTACTGGGCGTTCGCCGCCAAACCAATCACCTACGTATTGATGTGTGGGACCGCGGCCAAGGGATTCCAGAAGATAAGCTCAAATTTATCTTTGAAGAGTTCAAACGCCTTGATAGTCACCAAACTCGAGAAGAGAAAGGCCTAGGGCTCGGTCTCGCAATTGCTGACGGCTTAAGTAAAGTCTTAGGCCATCAAATAGAAGTACGCTCGTGGCTTGATAAAGGTAGCGTTTTCAGTATCACTGTGCCGCTGTATTTTGGAAAGCTCAATACAGCGCCAGCACCGATCAAACAAGCGAACTCAACAGTCCAGCCGCTAGCCGGCTTATGCGTACTCTGTGTAGATAATGAAAGCAGTATTTTAGTAGGCATGCATAGTTTATTGTCACGCTGGGGCTGTCATGTACTGACTGCGAGCAATAGAGAGGAATGCTCGGTGTTGATTGAAAATGGGCATATACCTGATTTAGCGCTAGTGGATTTTCACTTAGATGGCGGCGACACCGGCATTGCTTTAATGGCATGGCTGCGTCAGCACGTTAATGCGCCTGTGCCCGGCATTGTGATCAGTGCTGATGGACGCCCTGAATTAATCAGCCAAGTGCATGCTGCAGGCCTCAACTTTTTAGCCAAACCGGTTAAACCCGCTGCATTACGTGCCCTGATTAATCGACATCTACCCAACTAAACATCTGTAACCTAAAACTGCAGTCTTAATCAATTAAGAGTGCTGCAGTTCTGCAGCATAAATTCTAGGCAAAAAAAAGGGCAACCTAAGTTGCCCAAATTGCCTTGCGTGCTCGTTGTGCCAGAAAAGATCAGCTTGATTTACGATCCTGCTCTACTTTTCTAACGAAATAAAATAGACCTACAAAGAAAGCGACCATAAGGGCGACTGTACCAATGCCTGCAAAAACGACTACATCCATAAACATTGCAATCTCCTCACGCTTTATAATTAACTTGTGATAAAGATACGGCACGTCAGATAGGAAGGCATTGACGGGGATCAATAGAGTGGCCTGATGGATTCCAAACCAAGCCAAATTTAACTTTACTCAAGGAAAGGCACAGAATTAACGCTTTTTCTTTGACTTCTTTTTCAATTTGACTGCAGGTTGAGCTAAAGGTAAGGCGCTAATAAAGGCAGCCCGTACAGTTTGCAAACGCTTTTCATTTAAATCATGCACACGCCGTACGCGCTCACTGGACAAATCAACAATGTTTTCTGCAGTTTTATTATTCATACAAACCCTCATATATTTGTCATAACACTATAAATACAGCTACGCCAAGCGCGATCACAATCGACTAAACATTAATATTAACCCACACTCCTTTACGCGATAACCCACTCTTTTCGCTGTGTTCGTCTTGCTCGCTTTCATCTGCTGGCATTTCAAGCTCTGCATCAGTTTCTGCATCAGCGTCAGCCTGATTTTTCTCACGCTGACGCTGATGCTGCCTACGCTGCTCTTCAAGAGCACGTTCTTGCGCGGTAGAGCCCTCATCATCCTCTAAACCTAAAGCACTGCCTTTGGTGTTTTCCTTAGCAGGCGCTATGGGAGTAATAAGCGATTTAGGCTTAACTGGATCATGCTGCGCAGTCACGGGAACTAATCCATGGGGGATAGGAGGTAACATTGGGCCACTCCTTGAATTAAATGTACGAGTCACACTATAACCAGAGCTCAATATTTTGTCGCTTAAATAGCTTTATAATCACTGGTTACGATTGAGCCGTGTCCTCTGCGTCACTATCCGTTATCATAACGCGCTTTTTACATCACACGGAGACAAGCATGACGCAGCAGTATCAACCCGGACAACGCTGGATCAGTGACGGCGAGGCAGAACAAGGCCTAGGCACCGTTTTAACGTCTGATGGCCGTATATTAACCATCATTTACCCAGCAACAGGGGAAACTCGTCAATACTCGCAGCGCAATGCTCCTTTAACCCGAGTGCGCTTTGTTCCCGGCGATGAAATCAGTCACTTTGAAGGCTGGAGCATGACGGTGCGTGAAGTCGATGAAGTCGACGGCCTGTTAATCTATCAAGGTTTTAACAGCGACAACGACGACTGCTTATTACCAGAAACACAGCTCTCGAATTTTATTCAGTTTCGTCTGGCCAGTGATCGTTTAGTCGCCGGACAAGTTGACCCACTACAGTGGTTTACCTTGCGCTATAACTCGCTGCAGCATAATAGCGATATCCAGCAATCCAATCTTTGGGGTCTGGCTGGCGTACGAGCAGAGCCCATTGCGCACCAATTGCATATTGCCCAAGAAGTGGCTGACCGCATTGCACCACGCGTACTGTTGGCTGACGAAGTGGGCTTGGGTAAAACCATTGAAGCGGGCTTGATTATTCACCGCCAAATTCTCAGTGGTCGCGCCAGCCGTATACTATTAATGGTGCCAGAAACATTACAACATCAGTGGCTGGTGGAAATGCGCCGCCGTTTTAACTTAGATGTTGCTTTATTTGATGCCGAGCGCTTTTTAGCCAGTGATGCGGACAATCCGTTTGAAGACTGTCAAATTGCTTTAGTTGCAATGAACTGGCTGGTTGAAGATGAGCGCGCACAACAAGCTCTCTGCGCGTGCGACTGGGATATTATGGTGGTCGATGAAGCGCACCACTTAGTCTGGCATCCAGAGCAATCCAGTCCTGCCTATCAATTAGTTGAGACCTTAGCGGCGCATATTCCAGGCATCTTATTACTGACGGCAACACCTGAGCAATTAGGTCAAGACAGCCACTTTGCTCGCTTGCGCTTGCTCGACCCGCACCGCTTTCATGATTTAGCGGCATTCCGCGAAGAAAGCCAGCATTACCAAAGCATTGCTGAAGCGGTGCGTGAACTGTTAGATCAAGAAAAACTAACAGATGACGCAGAAAAAACCATTCAAGAATTTTTGGGTGATGACAGCCAAGCACTGATCAGCGCCTTTAATAGCGGCGATCAGCACGCAGCTCCACGTTTGATTCGTGAGTTGCTCGACCGCCATGGCACCGGCCGCTTACTGTTCCGTAATACCCGTGCCGCTATTTCTGGATTCCCTGAACGTCAACTGCATGCGGCGCCACTGGCCTACCCTGCGCAGTACCTGAACAATCCAGACGACCTGCATGCACAACTCTATCCTGAGCTTTACGTTGACAACCCAATAGACGAGTCAGAAGAAACCGAAGAAAAACAGTTCTGGTGGCGTTTTGATCCGCGTGTCGACTGGTTATTAGACACCTTAAAAAACCTTAAACAAGAAAAAGTGCTGGTGATTTGTGCTCACGCGCAAACGGCTCTGGATCTTGGTGATGCCATGCGTATTCGATCAGGCATTCCTGCGACCACCTTCCATGAAGGTATGAGCATTATTGAGCGTGACCGTGCTGCGGCCTGGTTTGCGGATGATGAGCTTGGCGCACAAGTGATGTTCTGTTCAGAAATCGGTAGTGAAGGTCGTAACTTCCAGTTTAGTCATCACTTGGTGTTATTCGATTTACCACAGCACCCAGATTTACTTGAACAGCGCATTGGTCGTTTAGATCGGATTGGTCAACAGCAGACCATTGAAATTCATGTGCCCTACTTACTGGGTACAGCGCAGCAGCGTGTCTTTGAATGGTACCAACACGCACTGAATGCTTTTTTATCCACCTGCCCTACCGGTAATGCGGTGCAACTGCAATTTAGTGAGCAGCTTGAAGCCTTACTGCTCGACGATGGGAATGATGATGCATGGCAAGCGTTGCTGGATAACGCCAGTGCCGCACGCGCCCTACTGGAAAGTGATATGGAAAAAGGTCGTGACCGTCTATTGGAAATCAACTCCAGTGGTGCCGGCCGTGGACAAGCATTGGTTGAAGCCATTGCTGAACAAGACAATACCTTTGCCCTACCCATGTATATGGAGCAGCTGTTTAATGCCTTTGGCATTGAAAGCGAAGACCATTCAGAAAACGCATTGATTTTACGTCCAAGCGAAAAAATGCTCGATGCCAGCTTCCCACTGGGCAGTGATGAAGCTGTCACTATCACTTATGACCGTGATTTAGCGCTCAGTCTTGAAGATATGCAATTTATCACTTGGGAACACCCGATGGTGCAAGGTGGTATGGATTTAGTGCTGTCAGGCTCAATGGGTAATACTGCAGTCGCTCTATTGAAAAATAAAGCGATTAAAGCCGGTACCATGCTGGTTGAATTGCTGTATGTCAGCGAAGCGATTGCGCCTAAACACTTACAACTCGGTCGTTTCTTACCGCCGATTGCATTGCGCTGCTTACTCGACGATAAAGGTACTGATCTGGCTAACCATGTCAGCTTTGAGACTCTCAACGATCAGTTGAAAAGTGTGCCACGCTCCAGTGCTAGCAAGTTTGCTCGTGCGCAACGCGAGCCCTTACTGCGCTTAGTCGACAATGCGCAAAAAACCATGCAGCCACGTCATGCTGAGCGTGTCGAACAAGCCAGCGCAGCATTTACTGCCAGCATGGATGAAGAAATTGCACGTATGACTGCTTTACAGGCGATTAACCCTAGCGTGCGCGATGAAGAGATCGACACCTTGCGCTCTTATAAAGAGCAAGGCTTAGCCATGCTCGATAAAGCAGGTTTACGTCTTGAAGCCATACGCGTCTTAGTCGCAGGCTAAAAAGCTTGATGGTGTTGTGCTGTAGTTTCGCGGTGCAACACCTTCAACAGTTATAGAGGCAAGACCATGACTTACACACTCAATCCGATTGGATACGTGCGCTCTTGTTTTAAAGAAAAGTTTGCCATCCCCCGCCAGCCGCTCTTGGCACCGGCCGCACAAGGCTGCATAGAATTACTACCCCCCTATAATCAAGCTGACGCTATTGCAGGCCTTGAAGATATCAGTCATATCTGGGTGATCTTTCTATTTCATAAGACCCTAGAAAGCACACCACGCTTAAAGGTGCGTCCGCCGCGCTTAGGGGGCAATAAAAGTATTGGTGTCTTTGCCAGTCGTGCGACTCATCGACCCAATGGTATTGGGCAATCTGCCGTGCGCTTAGAGCGGGTGGAACCGGGTCGCTTATGGATTTCAGGTATCGACTTATTGGATGGCACGCCCGTGCTGGATATCAAACCCTATGTGCCCTATGCCGATAGTTTACCTATGGCGCATAACGCGATTGCCGATAGTGCGCCAAGATTGATTGAGGTGAGTTGGCAGACCGCAGCTCTGCAGCAAGCACAACAACATGCACAGCGCTTAGAGCAGCGGCTGATTGAATTGATTGAGCAATGTTTAGCGCAAGACCCTCGACCGGCTTATCAACAGCCAACGCCTGAGCGTATCTATGGTGTGCAATTTTGGGATGTGCAGGTGCGCTGGCATTATCTAACGCTTGAGCAGATTGAAGTGCTCCAAGTTTGTTTGGCTTAACGCTTAGACTGTAAACAGCGTAGCTGCTGATACCAGAGCCCATCTCGTAACATTCTTGAGTATTCAAAATCTATAAATGCAGTTTTGTGCATGTCGCATCTCACTCGTATCACTTTTCCCTCAACGGATCATCCTGATCCAATTCGGGTGCTACGCCATCCTTGGCTACGCTTGTCGTGGCACGAGTAAGATGCTTGTTGATCAGTGATGCTGTTGGCCAGCTTTACGTTAGGTCAAAGCTATTAGAAGCAAGGCTCATTGAAATAATAAATCAGGCTTAACTATTAAACAAACTGTGCTGCATTAGTGCAAACACTACTAATGATCAACGAGTGCTTCGGGGTCGATGTGATAAGCGTAGCCATGGATGGCGTAGCGCCGGAGTTGAACCCCGGACGGGTTCATCGACGGATTAACATCGACTCCGAAGCACGACATACGCTAATTTAGTTTCTCAGCGTACTGACTATTCTTTCGCCACTGGAACCAATCGACCATCTTCCAAGGCCAAGATTCGATCCATTTGCTGTGCTAAAGCAGGATCATGGGTGACCACTAAAAATGCCGTACCTAAGGAAACAGACAATTCTAAAATCAATTCTTGGATGGTCTGCGCAGTCGCACGGTCCAGATTACCGGTTGGCTCATCGAGCAAGACTAAAGCGGGCTGATTAACCAAGGCACGGGCGATGGCCACACGCTGACGCTCACCACCGGATAACTCCGACGGTTTATGATGCATACGCGACTCAAGCCCTACACGAGTCAACAATGCTTCAGCGCGTTGACGTGCTTTTGTCACAGGCAACTTACCAATCAACAGCGGCATGCAGACATTTTCTAGCGCACTAAACTCAGCCAGCAAGTGGTGAAATTGATAGACAAATCCGAGAGCTCGGTTGCGCAGCAAACCACGCTTCTTTTCCGATAAAGCGGATAATTCTTCCCCTGCTAACCAAACACTACCGGTACTGGGCGTATCCAAACCACCGAGCATATTCAGCAGTGTAGTTTTACCTGAACCTGAACTACCAATAATAGCCACCCGCTCACCAGGCTTTAAAAGCAGCTCAACACCCTGCAAAACCTGTACATCAGCAGGGCCTTCACTGTAGCTTTTACCCAATTTTCGGCACTCTAAAACAGCTGTATTACTCATAACGTAAAGCCTCCGCAGGTTCAGTACGTGAAGCGCGCCACGCAGGGTATAGCGTTGCTAAAAAGCTCATTAATAAAGCAGCACCACAAATCATTACCACATCATCAACACGCAACTCAGAAGGTAAGTAGCTGATAAAATACACATCAGAGCTTAAGAACTGATGGCCAAAGAGTTTCTCTAAACCCGCCACCCAAGTCGTGACATTCAGAGCACTAATGACACCCAGCACACCACCAATCAAAGTACCGACCACACCGATTAATGAGCCTTGCACCATAAAGATCGCCATAATTTGTCCAGGTGAGGCACCTAAAGTACGTAAGATAGCGATATCGCCTTGCTTGTCTGTGACCACCATAATTAAAGTGGAAATAATATTAAACGCCGCAACAGCTACAATCAGCAGTAACAGCAGAGCAATCATAGTTTTTTCCATTTGAATGGCTTGGAATAAGTTGCCATGACTGCGCGTCCAGTCACGTGGGTGCAAATCCTCACTGGGCATACTGCGAGCAATCTCCCAAGCCACACGCGGCGCATCAAAGAGGTTATTCAGTTTGAGACGTACGCCTTCAACCTGATGAGGCTGCCAGCGTGATAAACGTGCCGCATCCTCGATATGAATCAGCGCTAATGAGCTGTCCAACTCAGCGCCCACTTTAAAAATACCAACCACGGTAAAACGCTTGAGGCGTGGGAAAACACCTGCAGGAGTAATAGAGGCTTCTGGCAACACAAAAGTGAGTTTCTCACCCACTGAAGCATTAAACATCGCTGCCGTTTGCTGGCCAATCACAATACCAAACTCGCCGCTTTGCAAAGCGTCTAGGCTGCCTTCCACCATATGGTCAGTAATAATCGATACATTTTTTTCAGCGCTGGGTAATACACCATTGACCAACACTGGCTGCACACTACCACTGTGTGTCAGCATGCCTTGCAACTGATTAAATGGCGCAACCGCCTGAACTTCAGGGTGCTCTAACACTTGATCACCCACCTGCTGCCAATCATCCAGCGGCGTATAAGAGCTGACAGTGGCGTGCGGCACCATACCGAGAATACGTGTGCGCAGTTCACGGTCAAAGCCATTCATGACAGATAAAACTAAAATCATCACCAAGACACCCAGGGCTAAACCCACCATGGATGTCAGAGAGATAAAAGAAATAAAGTGATTGCGACGTTTGGCGCGTGTATAACGCATACCAATAAATAAAGCTAAGGGTCGAAACATAATGGATATATTCACAGAAAAGATTCGATAGGTTGGCAGTTTATTGCATGCCGATTTACACTCTGACCTCCATTGCAGCCATGGGTTCGTTATGTCCACACAAGATACCGAAGATCGACGTGAATACTATCGCATTGAGGATGAAATCGCACTGCAAATTCGTTTAGCAGACTCTGCAACGGACGAAGACTCACTGCTATTTAACTTGCTTGGCGATCTGCATTTACTCGAATATGACGCACAACCCTTGCTGCGTTCTGTCGGTGAAGGCGATCGCGCAGTAGCCAGCTATTTAAAAGTGATTAACAAGCGTATCGATTTAATTGCGCAAGTCTTAGCACGGGATTTACTTAAAGATATAGGCCCAGCACGCAATGTCAGCTTATCGGAATCGAGTCTGGCCTTTATCGATACACAAGTGCATCCCGTTGGCACCTTGCTCAGTTTGAAAATCGTTTTACTGCCGCAAGGCTTTGGCTTGCGCGTCGATGCGCGAGTGATTGAACACCGTAATACGGCCGAGGGGCTGCAGACAGTCACTCTTTTTACCAATATTGCCGATGCCACTCGGCAAATATTAGCGCGACATATTCTGCATAAACAAGCACAGCAGCGACGCTTAGCCCTGCAACCCGATGATACGTCCAAGCTATGACACTGATTTATGGCCATCGCGGCGCGCGCGGCGAAGCTCCAGAAAACACCCTCGTCAGTTTCCAAACCTGTCTAAATGCCGGCGTGACCCGTTGCGAGCTGGACTTGCGCTTGTCTAAAGATGGCCAGCTGATGGTGATTCACGATGCCACATTGAAGCGTACCACTGGACGACGCGGTAAAGTCAGTGAATATAGCGCTGCAGAACTGATGCAAATGGATGCTCGGCACACTACCGCACCTTGGCCGGTACCCTGCCCCATTCCAACCCTTGAACAACTGTTTGAGCTATGCCCCTTTACCCACTGGCAACTGGAAGTGAAAGAAACATCTAAAACTCACGCAGTAGAAATTGTGCGTGCGATTGATCAACTCAGTGCACGCTTTGCTATTCAAGATAAAATTGTTATCACCAGCAGTTCGCGCACGGTATTACAGGCAGCACACAGCCTAGCACCTCATCTAGCACGGGGATTGGTGGCTGAATATGTATGGTTGAATCCGATTAAAACCGCACAGCGCTACGAGTGCAGCCTATTGATTTTAAAATTGAAATTAGCAACACAAGAGCGTATTGCTAAAGCGCATCTGGCAGGATTACATCTATCGGTATGGACAGTCAACGAGCCAGCGCTGATGCGCCGACTCGTTGCATATGGTGCAGACAGTCTGATTACTGACTTTCCCGGTTTGGCCATTGCCATCCTTGGGAATCACTGAAACGCTGTTCCAGATAGGCTCCGACCGAATCAGGCCACTGACCGGAGCCGCTTAAAAAAGTCGATTCAGACCATCATAAGCTGCAACACGGTAGGCTTCAGCCATGGTTGGGAAGTTAAATGTGGTATTAATAAAATACTTTAACGTGTTAGCTTCGCCCGGCTGATTCATAATTGCTTGACCAATATGGACAATTTCTGAGGCTTGGTAGCCAAAGCAGTGTACGCCCAAGATTGCTAAAGTTTCGCGGTGGAAGAGGATTTTCAACATGCCCACAGGCTCATTAGAAATCTGCGCACGCGCCATGCTTTTGAAGAAGGCTTTACCCACTTCATACGGCACTTTAGCTTCCGTCAATTCACGCTCAGTTTTACCAATTGAGCTGATCTCAGGAATGGTATAAATACCGGTTGGCACATCATCCACAAAGTGCCAGCTGTCCTGATCAATAATATTACCTGCCGCCGAACGGCCTTGGTCATAGGCCGCACTGGCAAGACTTGGCCAGCCGATCACGTCACCTGCCGCATAAATATTCGGCACAGCAGTACGGTAATACTCATCAACATCAATTTGGCCACGACCATTAGCAGTTAAGCCAACGTTCTCAAGACCCAATTGGTCAGTGTTACCGGTACGACCGTTACACCATAAGAAACCATCAGCTTTAATTTTCTTACCGGATTTAAGGTGTAAAATTACGCCTTTATCAACGCCTTCAACACGCTCATAATCTTCATTATGGCGAATCAAGACATTATTGTTACGCAAGTGATAACTCAGCGCATCAGAGATCTCGTCATCCAAGAAACTCAGCAGCTGATTGCGGTTATCAATCAGGTCAACCAACACACCTAAACCACTAAAGATCGATGCGTACTCGCAACCAATCACACCCGCGCCATAAATAATTAAACGGCGTGGTGTATGGCTCAGACTTAAAATCGTGTCGCTGTCATAAATGCGCGGGTGGTTGAAATCAACATCCGCAGGACGGTAAGGACGTGAGCCTGTAGCAATAATGATTTCATTAGCGACCAGCTTTTCAACACGGCTTGGTCCAACCACATCAACGCTATGCTCGTCGGCAAAGCTTGCGGTACCAAAGTACACATCAATACGGTTACGTGCGTAATAACCCGTACGTGACGCCACTTGACGATCAATCACACTGCCTGCGCTTTTTAAAACGTCAGGGAATGAGAACCAACGTGGCTCGCCAATTTGGCGGAACATCGAACTGGTGTTAAAACGTAAAATCTGACGTACAGAATGACGCAAAGCCTTGGATGGGATCGTACCCAAGTGCGTACTGTTACCCCCTAATGCACCGCGACTCTCAACAACAGCCACCTTGCGACCTGCTTTGGCAGCATTCATTGCTGCGCCTTCGCCTGCAGGCCCTGAACCAAGAATTACTACATCATAGTTGTAAACTGCCATTTGGACTCCTTTACAATATGCTCAGCGCGCAAAAGGTTGGCCACTGCAGCATATCTACAAAAAATTAGCTTATTGAGCCAGTATAACCAGCACCAAACAATTAGCGCTTGGTCGCGTCATAAGCCTGCACGGCATTCTGCGCTAAAGCTGCTTGTGGCGCGTTGACCTCGTCACACTTCTCACGCACTCCACCACAAATAGAGCACTGTTTTTCAATGCCCAGATTTGCAATACCACCACAAGAACCTGCAATGGGTGCACGCCCGGCTAAAACACCAGCTGACATGCCCAATACCACCAGCGCCATTACAGCAAACACCACTAAAAACAATATAAAACCGCTCACTGGTTACCTCCCTCAGGAAAAATCCTAGAAAACTCAGAGCTGACTTGCGTCGTAAAACCTTCGCCATCGCGCATTACAAAAAAAGCAGCAACTTTATGCTCTTCTGCAAAGTCTAGACCGCGTTTAGGCCCAAGAACTAACAACAGTGTACCTAAACCATCAGCACGCAAGGTGGAGCGATCAATAACAGTGACCGAAGCCAGTCGATGACTGATGGGAGCACCCACTTGCGGATCGATGGTATGTGAGAAACGTACGCCATTTTCTTCAAAATAGTTACGATAATCACCGGACGTATTAATACCGTAGCCATCAATCTCCAGTACACGTTGAATAGCGCGCTGACCATCACCTAATGGCTGCTCTAGGGCAATACGCCAAGGTGTTCCATCAGGCTTAAGCCCTTTGGCAGTCAACTCACCGGTGATCTCAATCATATAGCTATCAATATTAAGCTCAGCAAAACGCTCGCTCATACGATCCACCGTATAACCTGCAGCAATACTATTAAACTCCAGCTGCACATCAGCGTCTTTACACAACTGCCCATCAACCACACGTATATGCTGATGGCCAACTTTTGCTTGTGCTTGAGCAATCTCTTCGGCGCTGGGTACTTTTTTACCTCGCGCTTGCGGTCCAAAACCCCATAAATCAAGCAATGGCCCTAAAGTGAGATCAAACGCACCATCACTCTGACGCGACAACTCATCACCATACTGAGCAAGCTCAAGTATCGGTTGTGGCATCTTCATACATGTATGAACAGGGGATTGGTTAAAGCGTGCGATATCAGAATCTAAGCGGTAGGTCGACATTTGACGGTCGACCTCATCCAAAATGCTTTGCACTTCAACACCCACAGCATCTGCTGCCGGTGTTGTCGCGTTATAGACATACTTGATGGTGTAAGTGCTGCCCATGGTTGGACCTGACAGCACTTCAATACGCTCAGCGTTGCTCTCGCAACCACTGAGCGCTGCAGCTAATATTGAAACTAAACACGCTCCCTGCAACAGGTTGCGTAGCATATTAGCCCCCGAAGTCATCAAGTAAGATATTTTCAGGCTCAACACCCATATTTTCCAGCAAGCTCACCACTGCATTATTCATCATCGGTGGACCACACATATAGAACTCGCAATCTTCAGGCGCTGGGTGATCTTTCAAGTAGTTCTCATAAAGAACATTATGAATAAATCCAGTTGGGCCAGTCCAATTGTCTTCAGGCAACGGGTCAGATAACGCCAAATGCCAAGTGAAGTTCGGGTTCTCTTCTTGCAGTTTATCGTACTCATCGACATAGAATGCTTCACGCAATGAGCGTGCACCATACCAGAAGCTGATTTTACGCGTACTGTGCAAGCGCTTGAGCTGGTCAAAAATATGTGAACGCATCGGCGCCATACCGGCACCACCACCGACAAAGATCATTTCAGCATCGGTATCTTTGGCAAAGAAATCACCAAATGGACCGAATACAGTGACTTTATCACCTTCTTTAAGGCTAAATACCCACGATGACATAATCCCTGCAGGTAAGTCATCACGGCCTGGCGGTGGCGTTGCAATACGGATATTGAACTTAACGATACCCTTTTCTTCTGGGTAGTTGGCCATCGAGTAGGCTCGAATGGTTGGCTCAGTGACAGTCGAACTGTAACGCCAGATATCAAACTTATCCCAGTCAGCATGGAATTCAGGCTGAATATCAAAGTCCTTGTAATGCACCACATGCGGTGGACATTCCAACTGCACATAACCACCGGCACGGAAGTTTACATCTTCGCCATCAGGGATACGCAGGGTCAACTCTTTAATAAAGGTCGCCACGTTCGGGTTCGATTCAACCGTACATTCCCATTTCTTCACCCCAAAAATCTCTTCTGGGATTTGAATTTCCATATCCTGTTTAACCGGCACCTGACAGGATAAACGCCAGCCTTCTTTCCCTTCACGCTTAGTAAAGTGCGACTCTTCAGTGGGTAGCATTTCACCGCCACCACTGTTAATCACGCACGTACACTGCGCGCAGGTACCACCACCACCACAGGCGGAGGATAAGAAAATATCGTTGCTGGCTAAGGTTTGTAATAACTTACCACCAGCTGGCACGGTAATCGTGCGCTCGCCATTGATAGTAATGGTCACATCACCATCTGATACGAGACGCGCACGAGCGATAAGAATCATCACTACCAGCGCGAGAACGATCGCAGTGAACATGCCAATAGCGAGAAAAATCTCGAAATTCATAACTCGCTACTCCTTACAGTTGAACGCCAGAGAATGACATAAAGCCCAATGACATTAAGCCAATGGTAATAAAGGTAATACCTAGACCTTGCAGGCCTTGTGGTACGTCGCTGTATTTTAGCTTTTCACGAATCGCAGCCAGCAGTGCAATGGCTAGCGCCCAGGAGAAACCTGAACCTAAACCATACACGGTACTTTCCGTGAAATTGTAGTCACGCTCAACCATAAATAACGTACCACCCATGATGGCGCAGTTTACGGTGATCAAGGGTAAGAATACGCCCAACGCGTTATACAGCGCTGGCACATACTTATCGAGTAGCATTTCCAAGATTTGTACAATAGCGGCAATGACACCGATATAGCTGAGCAAACCTAAGAAGCTTAAATCAACTTCAGGCATACCTGCCCAAGCCAATGCGCCATCTTTAAGTAAGTAGGTATAAATCAAGTTGTTAGCCGGTACAGTAATCGCCTGCACCACTACTACCGCAATACCTAGACCAATTGCAGTTTCCACTTTCTTGGAAATTGCAATAAAAGTACACATACCCAAGAAAAACGCCAAAGCCATGTTTTCAACGAAAACGGCCTTAACAAATAAACTGATGTAATGTTCCATCAGTACGCCTCCTTCTCTTGAGAATGCGCAGCAATGCGAAAGTCAGGCTCTTCAACCTGTTCTTTTTTCCACATGCGCAGTCCCCAGATAATCAGACCAATTAAGAAGAATGCCGACGGTGGTAACAACAACATACCGTTAGGTAAGTACCAGCCGCCATCGTTGACCGCAGGAAAAATGGTGTAACCCATTAACTTACCTGCGCCAAACAGTTCGCGGATAATACCTAAAACAATCAGCATGGCACTGTAGCCTAAACCGTTACCAATACCGTCAAAGAATGAAATAACCGGTGGATTGGACATGGCAAATGCTTCCGCACGGCCCATCACAATACAGTTAGTGATAATCAAACCGACGAACACTGACAACTGTTTAGACAGTGAGTACGCATAGGCTTTTAGAACTTGGTCAACCACGATCACCAGCGAAGCAATAATCACCATTTGCACAATCATACGAATTGAGCTGGGGATCTGTTTGCGGATCATCGAAATAAACATATTCGAGAAGCCCGTTACCAAAGTTAAGGCAATCGACATCACGAGCGCTGTTTTTAGATTTGAGGTGACCGCAAGAGCAGAGCAGATACCTAGAATCTGCAAGCCAATGGGGTTGTTATTAAAGATCGGATCAAGCAGAACTTGTTTAATCGTTGGCTGTGACATGCTTAAGCCTCCCCAGCACGTAAATGCTCAATAAAGCTACCAAAGCCATTTTCACCCAGCCAGAACTGCACTAAGTGAGTCACGCCGTTACTGGTCAGCGTTGCACCGGCCAAACCATCAATTTGGTTGACTGCTGCTGCACTGCTCTTATCGACGTTGCCTTTAATAACACGAATTGCGACTTGGTCATTGCTGTCAAATACGCTTTTACCTAACCACAGATCACGCCATTTTGGGTTATCCACTTCACCACCCAAACCTGGCGTTTCACCGTGCTCGTAAAAACCAAAGCCAGCAACCGTATTCAGATCACCTTTCACAGCAACAAAGCCATGCAGGGTTGACCATAATCCGTAGCCTCGCACTGGAATAATTAACGTATCAAGTTGACCATCATGCTCAACCATATACACCGTGCTATAACGCTCACGACGTTTGATTGAAGCAATATCTTCAGATCCTTTTAATACTTTAGATAACGCGGGATCTTTAGAAGATGCCAGCGGATCAAAAGTAATCGGGTCTTGTGCATCAGAAAACTTACCGGTTTCTAAATCAACAAGACGCGCCTGAATACGCTCGTTAAACATATCCTTAACTTGCGCACCCGACATACTGGCATCTCCCAACCCAGCAATCGATAGAATACTGCGCTGTTTATCCAGGAGTCGATTTTCAATTTGAATGGGGCGTAGAGCAACGGCGGCTCCCGCAACAAACACTGAACACACCAAGCACACCAATAAAGCTACGGTTAACGTGCGGGTGGTTGATTCTCTTTGACTAGACATGACGTGCCAGCCTCCGCTTGATATTGGCCTGAACAACAAAGTGGTCAATTAATGGTGCACATAAGTTGGCAAACAGAATCGCCAGCATCATGCCTTCAGGGAACGCTGGGTTAACCACACGGATCAACACCACCATCACACCAATCAGAGCACCAAAGATCCACTTACCGGTATTAGTCATGGACGCAGATACGGGGTCAGTGGCCATAAAGATCATACCGAACGCAAAACCACCTACAACCAAGTGCCAGTACCACGGCATGGCAAACAATAAGTTGGTTTCAGAGCCCAGCATATTAAACAGTGTGCTTAAAGCCACCATCCCGATCATTACACCCGCCACAATACGCCATGCGGCAATGCGCATAATCAGCAATACTGCACCACCGATAAAGATTGCTAACGTACTGGTTTCACCCACTGAACCATGAACTTTACCAATAAAGGCATCCATCCAAGTGATTCCTGCACCAAGCACTTGCTGCATCCCACCTTCAGCAGTGAGGCTCAAAGTCGTTGCGCCAGCGAAACCATCCACTGCGGTCCAGACTGCATCACCCGACAGTTGCGCTGGGTAAGCAAAGAACAGAAACGCACGACCAGCCAAAGCTGGGTTAAGGAAGTTTTTACCGGTACCACCAAAGACTTCTTTAGCAATCACAATACCGAAGCTGATACCCATGGCAACTTGCCATAAAGGAATGCTCGGCGGCAGGATCAAAGCAAAGAGGATCGAGGAGACGAAGAAACCTTCGTTAATCTCATGGCCACGGATGGAAGCAAACAGCACTTCCCAGAAACCACCAACAATAAATGTGACCATATAGATCGGTACAAACCAGGTTGCACCTTGGATCATATTGTCCCAAATACTGCCGGGATCAAAGCCTGCCAGCATGCCCGTTAAGGCCATGCGCCAACCATCCTGCGCTGCTAATAGCTCAGGGTTAGCTTCAAAGATAACGTTAGCTTGATAACCGATATTCCACATACCAAAAAACATGGCTGGGAAAGCACATAACCACACTGTGATCATAATGCGTTTTAGGTCAACACCATCACGCACGTGCGCGGTAGTTTTAGTGACACTACTGGGGCGATACAAAACTGTATCAACGGCTTCATACAAGGCATACCACTTCTCGTATTTGCCACCTTTTTCAAAGTTGTGCTCGATCTTATCAAGGAATGCACGAAGACCCATTGCTTATCCCTCCTGCTCAATACGCGTTAGATTGTCCCGTAAAACCGGGCCGTACTCGTACTTACCTGGGCATGCAAAGGTGCATAGCGCAAGGTCTTCCTCATCTAACTCTAAGCAGCCGAGTTGCTGTGCCACTTCGGTATCACCGACCAGCAGCGCACGCAGTAACTGCGTTGGCAAAATATCCAGCGGCATCAACTTTTCATAGCTGCCCACTGGAATCATGGCGCGCTCGCTACCATTAGTCGTAGTGGTAAAAGCAAACTTTTTATTAGCAAAGAACTTAGAAACGAAAATATTGAGTACAGAAAACTTATTTACGCCCGGGCGTAAGTAGTGCAGCATCTGCCGCTCATTATCTTCAGCCAAGCAGCTTAACTGGGTATGGTAGCGACCGAGGAAGTTACAGGTGCCACGGGTGGTACGACCACCGAGTACCGAGCCTGAAACCACGCGATTTTTTCCAGCCTGCAACTCATCAATGACCAAGTCACTGACATTGGCGCCAAGACGTGTGCGTACTAAACGAGGCTTCTTAACCACAGGGCCTGCTAAAGAGATCACACGCTCAACCCATAACTGCCCTGTAGTAAATAACTTACCAATGGCAATCACATCTTGATAACCAATCTGCCACACAGTGCGTGTTGCGCTGACCGGATCCAAAAAATGGATATGCGTACCGGGTAAGCCCGCGGGATGTGGACCCGCAAAGGCTTCAGTCTGTACTTTATCCAAGTTTTCACCCGGTAAAGTCACACCTTCTGCTTTGCATAAGAACACTTTTGCCAAACGACTCAGCACTGCTAAACCATGACTGAAGTCATCTGCATATTCAGCAATCACAACAGCAGGATCTGCGGCTAAGGGATGGGTATCCATAGCAGTCACAAAAATTGAAGACGGCTGTGCGTCAATCGCAGGGATCTTACTGTAGGGACGCGTACGCAACGCGGCCCACAAACCTGACTGCTGTAAGTTTTCACGGACTTGCTCATCAGCCAAGCCTGCTAGTTTATCCGCGGCGTAACTGGCAAAAGTGACTTGATCATCACCTTCCAGCTCAATCACCACCGATTGCAGTACGCGGCGATCGCCACGATTGACTGCTTTTACAACTCCAGCACCCGGCGCTGTAAACAGTACCCCTGGTGTTTTTTTATCTGAGAAAAGAACTTGGCCAAGTTTGACCTTATCCCCTTCCTGAACCTGCATTGTAGGCTTCATCCCATTATAGTCGAAGCCTATGACTGCAACGCTACGTACGGGCCTTGCGGCCTCAATACGCTGCGCTGGCGTGCCAGTCATGGGCAAGTCGAGCCCACGTTTTATTTTGATCATAGGTTTGCCTAACCACGATAGTAAATGAGAGTTATATCGAAATATGTGCCCAGACTATCTACAAAAAGATAAACTGAATCGTTATCTCGACGTTAAAAAGTAATCCGCATGATTATAAAGAGGCATGACGGTGACTTGCCAGCCTAAAGGACAATTTTCTACTAAATAGTCTGTTTAGTTGCATATGACGCCTGTCACCCCCCCTTTAAAAACACAAAGGGAGCCCTAAGGCTCCCTTTGTTATGCTTCAATCACAAGCACAACCCGCTTACTGTGGGAATGCCGGTGGATTGACGCCTGCTATATCTTCCATAACACGTACAACCTGACAGCTATAGCCGTACTCGTTGTCGTACCAAACATACAGGATGACACCGTTAGTCGTGCAAATTGTTGCTTCTGCATCGACAACACCCGCATGACGCGAACCTACAAAGTCAGTTGAGACCACTTCTTGTGAGCAGACATAGTCAATTTGCTTTTGCAAATCAGAGTGCATTGCCATTTGGCGCAAGTACTCATTCACTTCTTCGCGAGTTGTGCCATTCTCAAGGTTGAGGTTCAGAATCGCCATGGAAACGTTGGGCGTCGGTACGCGAATAGCGTTACCAGTCAACTTACCCTGCAAAATTGGCAGAGCTTTAGCTGCTGCAGTCGCTGCACCTGTCTCAGTAATCACCATATTCAACGGCGCTGAACGGCCGCGGCGACTACCGGTGTGGAAGTTATCAATCAAGTTTTGGTCGTTGGTGTACGAGTGTACCGTTTCAACGTGACCGTTGATGATACCGAACTTGTCATTGATAGCTTTCAACACTGGAACAATAGCGTTAGTGGTACAGGATGCTGCAGAAATAATTTTATCCTCTGCAGTAATTTCAGCATGGTTAATACCATGAACGATATTTTTGATATCGCCTTTACCTGGAGCGGTCAACACAACACGACCAATACCTGGGCAGCCTAAGTGCTGACCTAAGCCTTCAGCATCGCGCCAGCGACCGGTGTTATCCACCAATAATGCATCTTTAATGCCGTACTGGGTGTAATCAACCGTTTTGGGATCACTTGAATAAATGACCTGAATCAGATTGCCATTCACAGTGATGGTGCTGTTTTCTTCATCAGTCACGATGGTGCCATCAAATGGACCATGCACTGAGTCACGACGCAATAAACTTGCACGCTTGGCTAAATCATTTTCAGCACCTTTACGCACAACAATAGCGCGCAAACGTAAACCATCACCGGCACCGGTCTTAGCAACCAAGATACGTGCGAGTAAACGACCAATACGGCCAAAACCATACAGAACGACGTCAGTACCTTGGTGCAGATTGCTCTCGCTCTTACCCGCAACACTGGCCAGTTCGTCACGTACGAACTGCTCAAGGCTGCGACCATTGGCTTGGGTATTGAACTTAACCGCCATTTTACCTAAGTCGACAGACGCACTACCCAGATCCATTTCGCTCATGATCTTTAAAATCGGGTATGTATCACGCACAGACAACTCAGAATCGTTACCAATACGGTGACGAGCAAAGCGGTGCGCTTTAAGGATTGCAATAACAGAACGGTTAATCAAACCGCGTCCGTAAATGGACGTTACTACGTTATTATTGCGGTAAAGTTGGCCAACAAGCGGAATCATTGCCTCGGCAAGGGCTTCGCGATCGATCCATTCACCAAGACACTGGTCAGTCTTCTGAGTCACGTGGGATACCTATATAGGGGCTAAAAAAGAGTTGCATTATCGACTGCATAAACCAAAGCGGCAAGCTCTAAGCGATCTTTATGTTAAAAAGCTTATATAGCGAGGGATGCAATAGCCCGTTACAATCGCTACTTTTATAGTTTACAAAAGAGTCGAACGTGTCTGTATTGCGCCTGCCGAAACTGCCAAAAAATGCTAACAAACAGCTCTGGGGCAACCTTCCCGGCGCTGCCCAAGGCCTTGCTATTGCTGCTGCAGCGCGCAGTACGCAGCGCTTTACCTTGCTGCTGACAGATAACAGTCAAAGTGCTGAGCGCCTCAAAGAAGAGCTGGCATTTTTTGCACCAGAACTGCCCGTTTTGCACTTCCCAGATTGGGAAACGTTACCCTATGATGTTTTTTCTCCACATCAAGATATTATTTCCCAGCGTGTGGCGACCTTGTATCAATTACCACAATTGCAGCAGGGTATTTTAGTTGTCCCCATCAATACCGCTCTGCACCGCTTAGCACCCAAGTCTTTTATGATCGATGCCAGCTTAATGCTCGATGTTGGGCAAAAACTCGATGTTGAAAGCATGCGCAGCCGTCTGCAAGCCTCGGGGTATCAGTGCGTAGATACTGTGTATGAGCATGGCGAGTTTGCGGTACGTGGCGCTTTGCTGGATTTATTCCCGATGGGCAGTGAAGTGCCCTACCGCATTGATTTATTTGATGATGAAATCGAAACGCTGCGCACCTTTGATCCAGAAACGCAGCGCTCCAATGAAAAAGTCGACAGTATTCGCTTATTGCCAGCGCGTGAGTTTCCTTTAGATAAAAAAGCACGCAGTGATTTCCGCGCACGTTTTCGCGAACACTTTGATGTGGATTTTCGCCGTTGCCCGCTCTATCAAGATTTAGCTAGCGGCATTATTCCAGCCGGTATCGAAGCCTATCTACCGTTGTTTTTTGAAGAGACCAGCAACCTCTTTGATTACCTGCCTGACGATGCGCAAGTCTTTTCCTTAGTCGGTGTTGATGCTGCTGCTGAAGCCTTTTGGCAAGACATTCGCAGCCGCTATGAAGAACGCCGTGGCGACATTGAACGACCACTGCTGCCCCCAGCAGAGCTATTTGTCGCGATTGATCAATACTACAGCGCGCTAAAAGATCACTCTCGCATTGTGATTGACAGTGAAGATATCAGCCCTGCAGTGGCTCGTGAACGCTTAGCGGTACAGGCTTTCCCTGACTTATCATTGGATCCACGCGCCGCTGAGCCACTCAACAAAGTTAAAGATTTCGTAGCGGGCTTTAGCGGTCGCACGCTCTTTACTGTCGAAACTGCGGGCCGTCGTGAAGTTTTATTAGAGTTATTACAGCGTATTGACCTTGCACCCACTGAAGTGGACAGCTGGGAAGACTTTTTAACCGCTGACTGCACACTTGCGATCTGCGTTGCGCCGATTGAAGCCGGTGTCTTGCTGGATGATATTGCGCTGATTCCAGAAAGCGCTCTACTCGGTCAACGAGTCATGCAACGCCGTCGCCGCGATAAAAACCGTGATGGCAATCATGAGCATGTGATTCGCAATCTGACTGAACTGCGTGAAGGCGCACCTGTGGTACATATTGATCACGGTGTCGGTCGTTACCAAGGTTTAGTCACGCTGGAGATCGATGATCAAGCCACCGAGTTTTTAATGCTTGAATACGCTGATCAAGCCAAGCTCTATGTACCCGTGGCCAATCTGCATTTAATTGCTCGCTACACCGGCAGCGACGATAGCAGCGCGCCCCTGCACCGCCTTGGCACTGAGCAGTGGCAAAAAGCCAAGCGCAAAGCGGCTGAGCAAGTGCGCGATGTGGCGGCCGAACTGCTGAATATTTATGCCATCCGTGCCGCTCGCGAAGGCTTTGCCTTTAATAACCCAGGCCTTGATTACACTGCCTTTAGCGCCGCCTTCCCCTTTGAAGAAACGCCCGACCAGCAAGTTGCTATCGATAATGTGCGTCACGATATGCTCTCAGGCAAACCCATGGATCGACTGATATGCGGTGATGTGGGCTTTGGTAAAACTGAAGTGGCGATGCGCGCCGCTTTTATTGCCGTACACAGCGGCAAGCAAGTCGCGGTGTTAGTTCCCACCACCTTATTGGCGCAACAACACTACGACAGTTTCCGCGACCGCTTCGCCGACTGGCCGGTGCAAGTGGAAGTGATCAGCCGCTTTAAAACCGCTAAAGAAACCAAACAATCCATCAGCAATCTAGCTGAAGGCAAAGTTGATATTTTAATAGGCACACATAAGCTGCTGCAAAGCGACGTTAAATTTAAAAACCTTGGCTTGGTAGTGATTGATGAAGAACACCGCTTTGGTGTGCGTCAAAAAGAACAACTCAAAGCCCTGCGCAGTGAAGTGGATATCCTCACGCTCACCGCAACACCCATTCCACGCACGCTGAATATGGCCTTTGCTGGCATGCGTGATATGTCGATTATCGCCACACCACCCGCACGCCGTTTATCAGTGCGTACTTTTGTCATGCAACGCCAAGATGCGGTGGTTAAAGAAGCACTGTTGCGTGAATTACTGCGCGGTGGGCAAGTGTACTTTTTGCATAATGATGTAAAAACCATCGAGAAATGCGCAGCTGATTTAGCCGCTTTAGTGCCGGAAGCACGCATTGGTGTTGGTCATGGCCAAATGCATGAGCGCGAGCTTGAGCGTGTGATGGCTGATTTTTACCACAAGCGCTATAACGTCTTAGTGGCTTCAACCATTATTGAAACCGGTATTGATGTGCCCAACGCCAATACGATTATTATTGATCGCGCCGATAAATTTGGTTTAGCCCAGTTGCACCAATTACGCGGCCGTGTGGGACGCAGTCACCACCAAGCTTATGCTTACCTGCTGACTCCACCGGAAAAAAGTATGACACCGGACGCGAAAAAGCGCCTCGAAGCCATCAGCAATGCCCAAGATTTGGGTGCTGGCTTTATGCTCGCCACCCATGACTTGGAAATCCGTGGCGCAGGTGAATTACTCGGTGATGGCCAAAGTGGTGAAATCCACGCCATTGGTTTTACGCTGTATATGGAAATGCTCGAGCGCGCAGTGGAATCGATCCGCAAAGGTGAAGACCCTAACCTTGAGCAGCCACTCGATAGCGGCACCGATATTAATATGCGCGTGCCTGCATTGATTCCTGATGAGTACCTGCCTGATGTACATACGCGTCTAATTCTCTACAAGCGCATCTCAGCAGCGCAAGACACTGCTGCACTTAAAGAGCTGCAAGTGGAAATGATTGATCGCTTCGGTTTATTACCTGATTCAGCGAAAAACCTGATCCGCGTCACTGAGCTGAAACTGCAAGCACAAGCACTGGGTATTCTTAAAATCGATGCCGGCCCACATGGTGGTCGTTTAGAGTTTGCGGGCAATACCTGCGTGGATCCAATGCGCTTAATTAAGTTGATCCAAAGCCAGCCTAAACACTACCGTTTCGAAGGGGCTACGGTGTTTAAATTTAATGTACCCATGGACAGTCCACAGCAGCGCTTTGCTACAATTGAAGCCTTATTAGCGCAACTGGCTGCATAACAATCATTTAAGGAACTGCATATGCGTTATATCGTTCACCTTGTTCTGCTGCTGACCCTGTGCAGCAGCCCCGCTTTTGCTAACGACACGCAGCTGGTGGAGTTAATTGTATTTCGACAGGGTGACAATAACCTACAATCCAGCACTATAGCACCAGACCACTGGGCAAATAACGCCTCCCGCATCAGCCGAGATATGCAGCGCAGTACACATTTGGATTACTTAGCGCGCAAACTCACTGCAGAGGATGGCTACCAAGTCCTGATGCATCAAGCATGGCTGCAACACAGCAGTGATGGGTACACAGCAGTGGCGATTAAGGCAGGAGAAGCGCACTTTAACCACTATCCAATTGAAGGCACGCTAGCTTTTAAGTTGGCACGCACTAACAAAGTGCAGCTTGATCTCTGGCTCAATCAGTTTAACGCCGATAAAACCTTGGGCAGCAGTGAGCGTTTGACACACAAAGCCACAGTCGCCAATGATCAAGTCACCTTTATTGATCACTACCCTTTTGGCGTATTAATGCGTATTCAACCGCAAAACACACACACTCCAAAACAAACCAACATGATTCACCACAATCACGCTGCTGAGTTTGAATAGCAGCGGCGGCTAACATGCCTCACTCAAATACCGAGCTGAACGCATAGCGATCACGCAATCACCGCAGTCAAATAAAAACGCCTTCAATTCAGAAGGCGTTTTATATTCAGCAGGCTTAATTCACTTCATTGAGCCACTTAGAGTAACCTTGCTCTTGCATCTGCGCTTTAGGAATAAACTTTAAACTTGCGCCATTGATGCAGTAACGCAAGCCGCCACGATCACTTGGGCCATCGGGAAACACATGACCTAAATGCGAATCAGCGATCTGACTGCGCACTTCGATACGACGCATATTATAACTTCGATCCGTTTTCTCAAACACAGCGCCGGCACTGATCGGCTTAACAAAACTCGGCCAACCACAACCCGACTGATACTTATCGCTGGAGCTGAATAACGGCTCACCGCTGACAATATCAACGTATAGACCGGGCTCAAATAACTCATCATAACGGTGGCTAAAAGCACGTTCAGTACCGCTATTTTGTGTGACCTGATATTCCTCACGACTGAGACGCTGCTGTAAAGCTTGGCTATCGGGCTTTTGAAAACGACTCGCATCAAAATCCTGCTGCGCTTTATCCCCTGACTTGGCTTTGCCTGGCAGTGGCTTATCTGCCATCTTTAAATCCACATGACAGTAGCCATTGGGGTTTTTCATTAAATAGTCTTGGTGATATTGCTCAGCATCATAAAAATGCTTGAGCGGTTTATTCTCCACCACGACTGGACGCTTATAACGCTTTTGCAGCTCGGTTAACGCCGCAGCAATCACAGGCTCTTCGGCGGTATCGGTAGTGTAAACACCAGCACGGTATTGCTCGCCACGATCATTGCCCTGTTTATTTAAACTGGTCGGATCAATGATGCGGAAGTAATACTGCAAGATATCATCCAGACTCAATTTGTCTGGGTTATAGGTCACCTTGACTGTTTCCGCATGACCCGTATTGCGATACACCACATCTTCATAACTGGGATTTTCAGTGCGGCCATTGGCGTAACCCGACACCGCATCCAGCACGCCATCAATACGCTCAAAATAAGCTTCCACACCCCAGAAACAACCGCCTGCTAAATAAATAGTCTGTGCATCAACCGGCACTGAGTCTTGGTTCGCTTTGGGCTGATAAAATGTGTGTGCAGCATCACTTAGATCAGCTTCTGGGTTTTTCAGTAACGCCAGTGCTTGGGATTTATTGATACTGCCTTTAATCACTCGCGCCAGCTGACCTCGATTATCAATCAACGCCCAACTAGGGTAAACCTTCACACCTAAACGCTTGACTAGCTCACCACTGCTGTCCATACGCACCGGTAACTGTGGATAATCTAAACCGCTGTACCACTCTTTAAAAGCCTCTAACGGCTGCTCGCCTAATACTCCAGGCGAAGCCACTGTCAGCAGATTGGCGGTGGCAAAATCAGCATCGCTGACCCATTCTTCAGTTTGCCCCAGCTCTGACAAACATAAAGGACACCAACTGGCCCACAACTTAACT
>DASRNZ010000012.1:0-9934 GCA_035647155.1 Thiopseudomonas sp. | reverse complement strand
TTTTTGTATGCTTAACATTTTATCAGTAAGCATGCTCGTTTTGTCACCCGCTGATGCTTACCGTTAATTAATATAATCACTTGTATTAAATAGACTTTCTTTAAAAATATAAGACACTCTGTTATTACAAATCGTGCATGCCGTCTATCCTGCTTGCACGATGCACATTATCTCACCCAAAGAACTCATAACATTTTAATTTATTTAGCATTAAATTAAAACTCTACCGGTAAACAAGCATCTCTAGGCGTAAAAAACAGGCACTTTTTTAAATCCCAGCTAGAATAGGCTGTATAGGCAGACAGTTGCAAGACAAGGAGCGTTTTATGTCTAACAGTCCATTTTTAAATTCTATACGCACGGATATGCGACAAAAAGGTTATGCGCTGAAAACTGAAAAAACTTACCTGCACTGGATTAAGCGTTTTATTCTGTTTCACAAAAAACGTCATCCTCAGACCATGGGCAGTGAAGAGGTCAGGCTGTTTTTATCCAGCTTAGCAAACAGCAGACATGTAGCCATAAACACGCAGAAAATCGCTTTAAATGCCCTAGCTTTTTTGTACAACAGGTTTTTACAACAGCCGTTGGGCGATATTGATTATATCCCTGCAAGCAAGCCTAGACGGCTACCCTCTGTTATCTCTGCAAATGAAGTGCAACGCATTTTGCAGGTTATGGATACTCGCAACCAAGTTATTTTTACGCTGCTGTATGGTGCAGGTTTGCGCATTAATGAATGCTTGCGTTTGCGGGTTAAAGATTTTGATTTTGATAATGGCTGCATCACTGTGCATGACGGTAAGGGTGGGAAAAGCAGAAACAGCCTACTGCCCACGCGCCTAATCCCAGCAATAAAACAACTCATTGAGCAAGCGCGGCTTATTCAGCAAGACGACAACTTACAAGGCGTAGGGCCATCGCTGCCTTTTGCTTTAGATCACAAATACCCTTCTGCTTATCGACAAGCGGCGTGGATGTTTGTCTTTCCCTCCAGCACGCTCTGCAACCACCCGTATAACGGCAAATTATGCCGCCATCATCTGCATGACTCCGTTGCGCGAAAGGCATTGAAGGCAGCCGTACAAAAAGCAGGCATCGTTAGCAAGCGTGTCACTTGTCATACATTTCGTCACTCGTTTGCTACGCATCTATTACAAGCGGGGCGTGATATTCGCACTGTGCAAGAACTCTTAGGGCATAACGATGTTAAGACCACGCAAATCTATACGCATGTGTTGGGTCAGCATTTTGCCGGCACCACCAGTCCTGCGGATGGACTGATGCTACTTATCAATCAGTAAAAGTAGATAAATATCTTTATGTAGCCCTGAGTAGCCCCTGATACTTTTTATGGTGAAAAAGATAAACAATCATAGAGGGGATAAATATGAGCCAGTTCTACCATTGTTCAGATAAGTTTAAGCAAGATACTGTCAATCACAGTGACCATTCATGGTCATTACACTTCCTCCAGTTGCCAGACAATGCCTAACATAAAAACGCAAAAGCCCAAAAGTCAGAGCTTAGGTGTTCTAGGCGTTTTCTAAGCGCTGAAGAAATACGTCTTACCGTAGATTGCGTGCGTTTCTGAAGCACATTTTCCTTATACATGGCTTTATCCCAGGCAGCTTCATCAAGCTCTTGGAGTAACAAGCCAGTGATAATGCGACACTCTCGGGTTTGTAGCGAGCCGCTGGTGAGATCGGAGTTATAGCGGAAAGGGGTCATTTGTAATTATTTGTGGGTGGAGGATAGTTAACTTATTATTGTAGTTGGAAGAGGCTGCTTTCCAAACATTAGCACCTCGTAATGCTTGTTACTGTATATTAATTTATGCTCTTAGCGCATGTTAATGGGCTATTACAATGCATAATGTCCACATCAAGATAACTGTGGCTTAACACCTGTACAAGCGAAAAAAATCAATCACCTGTCCGGAAATACGGGATCACTGTAAAGTGTTGGTGAGGCAGTCTAGGAGGGGGATTTAATTTGGGATACTGATGAAAGGATTATGATCAGTTGGATATAGGATCGTACTAAGCTGAGCGGCAGGTTAGCTAGATTAGTTAACCAGATAAGTGAAATCTAGTTCCAAACTATTTTGTCATTTTTAATTTTCGTATTAGCTTACGACGCTACACCCAGTTCCCATCTATTTTGTCACTCTTCCCTAAATAATCCTTAAAAACTCCATTTCCACCCCTCCCAGTTCCCAACTATTTTGTCCGCCCACACTAGCACGGTGCAGTTCGCAAGGGACTGCGACATTGTGCAGCAGTCTGAATGTAGGACATATGTATATGCCTGTAGTTCAGGCCTTTCAATATAGTCGATTTAACATAATATTGATTATGGCATAATTGGATATATTCTAAATGGGCTAATTTTTGTCTGTAACCACGTTTAAGACGTTCTTATCATTATCCATAGTATTATCAACGTAATCTGTCTTTAAGCCGCTCTCCATGCTCTCAAGCTCTCCTAGCAGCGAACTGAAGCTGACCCGTGAAGGATTGTTCATTGATTCGTTTGCCACATCGCTAGCGGCCGCCTGCACTGTCGCGACCACTACTTCTTCTTGTTCTGTCGAATCATGAACGACTGCTTGCAGCTTTTGCAATTCACTGTGATTGGGCAACTCATCCAATGTGTGCAAGTTAAAGTAATCTAGAAACTCTTTGGTGGTGGCCAGCATCGCAGGCTTACCAGGTACGTCTTTATAGCCGACAACACGTATCCATTCGCGCTCAAGTAAGGTTTTGATCAACTGTGCGCTGACGGCTACGCCACGTACATCCTCAATTTCACCCCGTGTAATCGGTTGGCGATAGGCAATTAAGGCTAATGTCTCCAGCGTGGCGCGTGAATAACGCTGCGGCCGTTCTTCCCATAAACGTCCAACCCATGGCGAATACTCTGCTCGCACTTGCAAACGAAATCCTGAAGCCACTTCCATTAATTGATATGAGCGCCCTTTGCTATCCGCATTTAACTGCTCTAACGCTGCTTTGATTTGAGCTGTACTGGGCTGCATATCAGTATCAAATAGATCAGCTATACGCTCTAGGCTTAAAGGTCTTCCCGCGGCTAACAGCAAGGCTTCCAGCACATTAGAAAACTGCTGAACATGATCAAAATCTAGTTTATTCATCTGTTCTAGCCCGTACATGGATCTCGCTAAAGGCTTCGTTTTGCACTAACTCGATCAAGGATTCTTTAACTAATTCTAGGATAGCCATAAAAGTCACAACCACACCTAAACGCCCTTCTTCTAAGGTAAATAAACGCGCAAAAGGCACAAAACTGCCATCACGTAGCGCATCAAGAACCCTGCTCATGCGTTCTCGAGTTGATAGCGTCTCACGGCTGATTTGGTGGCTTTCAAAAAGATTAGCGCGGTGTAATACATTCGACATCGCCAATAAAACATCGGCTAAAGCAACATCCGCTACTAAACGCCGTGCCCGGGCTTCAGGAGCGACCGCCTGAGCTAAAAACACATCACGGCCCATGCGTGGAATATCATCCAAGTCTTCGGCGGCAACTTTAAAGCGCTCATACTCTTGTAAGCGACGAATCAGCTCTGCACGGGGATCTTCTTCATCTTCAATGTTGCTGTATTTAGAGCGCGGTAATAGCATGCGCGATTTTATTTCAGCCAACATCGCCGCCATCACCAAGTACTCAGCGGCTAATTCAAGATGCACGGCCTTCATCAGCTCAACATAGCCCATGTATTGATGAGTGATTTGCGCGACTTGAATATCAAGGATATCGATATTTTCTTTGCGAATCAGATACAGCAGCAAGTCCAAAGGCCCTTCAAAGGCCTCGAGAATCACCTCAAGCGCATCCGGTGGAATATATAGATCCAGCGGCAACGCCGTCATAGCTTCGCCGTAGATCAAGACCTGCGGCAATTGCTCCATTGAGGGAGCGATCGCCGCGCCCTGCTCTAGAGACGCTGTTGTTATTGACTGCTCACTCATCAGTTGCGAAAAGGTTCTGGATCACCACAGCCTTCACGTAAAATCTCAGGTTCTTCATCAATAAAACTCACCACCGTTGAAGCTTCAATACCACCGTAGCCACCATCAATAATAAGATCAACTTGGCCTTCTAATAAGTCGCGAATCTCATAAGGATCGCTCAGCGGTTCATCAGCATCGGGCATGATCAAGGTGACACTCATCAATGGCTCACCCAGTTCAGCCAGTAACGCTTGAGCAATCGGATGACCTGGCACACGCAAACCAATGGTGCGACGTTTCGGGTGCATCAGCATGCGCGGAACTTCACGTGTAGCATTTAAAATGTAAGTGTAAGGCCCCGGTGTATAGGCTTTAAGCAGTCGAAACGCGGTGGTGTTGACCTTGGCAAACACGCCCAGCTCCGACAGATCTCGGCACATTAAAGTAAAGTTGTGCTTATCGTCTAAGCGGCGAATACGGCGGATACGTTCCAGCGCAGTTTTATCACCTAAACGGCAACCCAATGCATAGGATGAGTCCGTTGGGTAAATAATGACACCCCCTTTACGAATCACCTCCACTGCTTGTTTAACTAAGCGATCTTGCGGATTTTCCGCATGGATTTGGAAAAATTTCATAGCCATGTCCTCATGGTTAAAAGATTATATCTGTATCTGTGGTGGTTCGATCAGCGGCGTTAAATCATCCGGTACTGCTCGATAACGTCCCAGTTCAGACCACTGACGGGGTAAGTGAAAATCACTACCTGCCGTGACTTTTAAATTAAACTCACGGGCTAAAATCGATAAAGTGCCAATTTGCTCGGCTGGCTGCATGCCATTGACCACTTCGAGGGCATGCCCGCCCGCATTAACAAAGTCCTGCACTAAGCGCCGACGCTTGGTGCGTGTAAATTTATAATGGTACAGATGCGCTAGGCTGATCGAGGCTTTGGCTTCAAGGAGTGTGGCTACGGTCTCCTCAAGCGACGGCCAATGCTGCTTAACATCGCCAATTTTCCCAGAACCCAGCCACTTATGAAAGGCTTCGGTATGATCGCGTACATGACCCGCCGCCACCAAAAACTGGGCAAAGTGTGGGCGTGCTGGAGCATTGGCGCTATCGCCCAGTGTCGCTTGTATAGCTTGCGCACCCTCGAGTGCGTCTGGAATACCCTTAGCCGCTAAACGCTTGGCGATCTCTTCAGAGCGCAACCAACGTCCAGTATGCAATGCTTTGGTTGCTGCAATAATCGCAGGATCATCTAAGGCAAAGTTATAACCTAAAATATGAATGGTGGCACCACCCCAGACACAGGACATCTCAATGCCGTTAATCAGTTGTATACCCAACTCGTCGGCGGTTTGATGCGCTTCAGGCAAACCTTCGATGGTGTCATGATCTGTGAGGGCCAAAACTTTCACGCCATATTCATGCGCTCGAAGAACTAACTCGCGTGGTGTAAGAGCACCATCTGAGGCTGTACTGTGACAATGTAGATCTATATCCATTTTCAATGCTTACGCTTGAGGCTGTGTTTGCTATTATGCCGTTTCCTTTCTGTTATGGCGCGTACTGTGAAACAATTACTTGATTTTATCCCACTTATCTTGTTTTTTATTGTCTTTAAGCTGGAACCACGTGATGTTGAACTGGCTGGACAAGTCTTTTCGCTAGGAGGCATCTTTAGTGCAACAGCAGTACTGATTATTACTTCGGTAGTGGTCTATGGCACTTTATTTATAATTAACCGCCGCCTTGAAAAAGGCCAGTGGTTAACTTTGCTCGGTTGTTTGTTTTTTGGCGGCTTAACTCTAGCCTTCCACAGCGAAACATTTTTAAAGTGGAAAGCACCGGTAGTGAACTGGTTATTCGCCTTAGGTTTTGCCAGCAGCCACTTTATCGGTCAGCAGCCCTTAATTAAACGTATTATGGGACATGCCGTTAACTTGCCTGACCGAATCTGGACTCAGCTGAATATCGCATGGATTATATTCTTTATCATCGCAGGCTCAGCCAACTTGTTTGTGGCCTTTACCTACCACGAAATCTGGGTCGACTTTAAAGTGTTCGGCAGCTTAACCATGACCGTTCTATTTTTAATTGGCCAAGGTGTGTTTTTGGCTAAGCATATGAAAGATATGCCCGAGAAGCCTAATAAGGAATTATAAGACATGCTCTATGCAATTATTGCCACAGATAAACCTGATAGCTTAGCTCAGCGCATGGCTGCGCGCCCTGCTCACTTAGCTCGCCTTGAGACGCTGCAGCAAACTGGGCATTTAGTTTTAGCAGGCCCTCACCCTGCTGTTGATAGCAGTGACCCAGGTGCTGCCGGCTTTAGCGGTAGTTTAGTCGTGGCTGAATTCACGTCTTTGCAAGCGGCGCAAGAATGGGCGGCTGCTGATCCGTACTGTGCTGCGGATGTCTATGCAAGTGTTGTGGTTAAGCCATTTAAGCAGGTGTTTCCCAATTAATAACGTTTTATATACAGTCAGTTGAGGGTAGTTAACAGGTGATGGGCTCTATTTTATTAGTGGATGATGATCAAGAACTCAGTGAGCTATTGATCAACTGGCTGACGCAAGAAGGCTTTGTGATGCATGCCTGCTTTGATACACAAAGTGCTCGTGAGTATTTAGACAGTCACCCTGAGCCCGATGCGGTGATTTTGGATGTGATGCTGCCCGATGGTAATGGCTTGCAGCTGTTGCGTAAAATCCGCGCAGAGCACCCACAATTACCCGTACTGATGCTTTCAGCACGAGGCGAACCTACTGATCGCATTATCGGCTTAGAACTCGGTGCCGATGATTACTTGGCTAAACCCTGTGATCCGCGTGAACTGACTGCCCGTCTACGCGCGGTATTGCGGCGCAGCGTCACTCACCCCACAGCAACGCCAAGTGTGATTACTGTGGGCGACCTGCAATACAGCTCAGCGCGCGGTGTCGCTAATATTAATGAGCAAGAAGATATTGATCTGACCTTATCTGAAGGCCGTATTTTAGAGGCGTTACTGGCGACACCCGGTGAACCCATTGATAAGCAACAGTTAGCGCAGCTGGCTCTGGATCGCAAATTAACCCTATATGACCGTAGCCTTGATATGCATATCAGTAACTTACGCCGAAAACTGGGGCCGCATGCGGATGATAAACCCCGTATTGTGGCGTTACGTGGCCGTGGTTACTTTTACAGCCTCTAAGTTTACCCTTTCTTTACATCGTCTTGACCGCAGTTGACACTGACTTAGGCATACTAGAGTCATTCCGCAATTGGCGGACCGATGATTGAAGGAGAAACACCATGCGAATTAAAATGACTGCAGTTCTACTCAGCGCCCTGTTACCTTTAAGTGTTTGGGCAGCGCCTGAGCAAGCAGACTCAAAACAACCCGCTGCTCAGCAAGAGCAAAAAGCAGAATGGCGTCACGGTAAAATGCAAGAGCGCCAATCGGCTTGGTTTGATCGTCTCGAGCTCACGCCAACTCAGCGCGAAGCCTTTCAAGCAGAAATGAAAGAGCACTGGGATCAGCAAAAAACAGCTCGCGAAGCGCACCATGAGAAGTTGCGTGGACTGTTAGATGATAAACAGCGTGCAGCTTTTGATGAAGACACGAAAAAGATGCACGACAAGATGAAAAACCGTATGCACAAACATGATAAGTCAAAACGCTCTGGCGAGTATAAGCACGGTAAGCGTGCCAACACTGCAGAGTAATCACTTCACCCTAAGCGGCTCAATGCAGTGTTGAGCCGCTTTTTTTATGAGGACAATCATAATGCGCTCACTATTTTGGCGAATACTCGGCGCTTTTTGGTTGGCTTTAGGCCTGATGGGCGCCCTCACCTATTTACTGGTGCGCCTATTTAACCAAGATGATTGGATCTTAAATCACCACCCTGGCTTGAAAGATTTTGCTCCAGCCTGGCTCAGCCTGTATGAATCAGGCCCAATTGAACCGGCCCTCTACTATCTGCAACAACAAAAACGCCGTTATCGTATTGAAACGCAAGTCTTTGATGACAATGGTCTCTCTCTAGGGAAAACGCTGTCGTCTCGTTCGCAAGCATGGGAAGCTAAGCGTGAAATGCAGCACTTACCCTGGCGGCGTATTACTCAGGAAATAACAGACAGTAATGGCCGCAGCTATTTATTTATCTATCGTATCGCTCACAGTGAACTGGGCGCATGGCAACGAAATAATGGTTTACGACCACTCAGCGCTCTAGCGATTACACTGCTGGTGCTGACCGCTATGAGTTTACTGCTAACACTATCTATTACCCGACCGTTAAATCGGTTACGTGATGCTGTGCATGATCTGGGTGAGACCACTTATCAAAAAGATGATTTGAGCCAGTTGGCTAAGCGCCGTGATGAGCTTGGCGTACTTGCGGCTGACTTCAATAATATGGGACAGCGCTTGCAGGACTTGATTAAAAGTCAGCGGCAGTTGTTGCGTGATGTCTCACATGAGTTGCGCTCACCGCTGGCGCGTCTGCAAGTTGCTTTAGCCTTAGCTGAGCGCGGTAACGAAGAACAGCGTGAGGCGTTATGGCCACGCTTGCATCTTGAATGTGAACGTCTCAATGGCCTGATTGATGAGATTCTAACTCTGGCTCGATTGGATCAAGTACAGGCTCCCAAACAAGCGATACCTATTGATGACTTGCTGCATAAGCTACGTGATGATGCCACCTTGCTGATGCCCGAGCAGCGCATCGAGATAAGCGGAGCGCAAGGCTGCAGCTACTTAGGTTGGCCGGAGTTGTTACAGCGAGCGTTAGATAATTTACTGCGTAATGCATTGCGCTTTAATCCGCAGTCACAGCCGATTCAAATTAAGGTCAGTCAGCAAGCAACACAGCTCACTTTGAGTATTCGAGATTACGGACCCGGTGTCAGTGATGAATGGCTGAGCCAACTGGGCGAGAGTTTCTTTCGTGTACCCGGTCAAGCGCAACAAGGCTATGGTTTAGGCTTGGCTATTGCTAAACGCTCCATAGAGCAGCACGGCGGACGACTCACCTTCAGTCATCATGCTGAAGGTGGTTTTATCGCTACCGTGCAACTGCCCCTACTCGATTAAAGAGTTATGACTGCTGCGGCCATGCCTGCACAAAAGGTGCCGGATCAACCGCTGGTGGATTGCGCAACGCATTAATCGGTGTTCCCAAGTACATATAGGCAACCACTTGCTCGTGAGCCTGTAAGCCTAATCCTGTATTAATCAGCGGTGTTTCTGCAACAAAGCCAGTGCGCCATACTGCACCGACACCTTGAGCATGCGCTGCTAATAAGATGTTATGTGCAGCGCAGCCGGCAGTGATCATTTGCTCGTGCGCGGGTACTTTCTCATGCTCGGTAATGGTTGCAATCACTAGTAGTAATAAAGGCGCTCGTAACGGCATGGTTCTGGTTTTTTCAATCTGCTCATCATCAGCATCTGGCGTTGTACTGAGTAAACCCTGAACAAATAACTCACCTAAAGCTTTTCTGTCATCGCCTTCTACGGTCAAAAAACGCCAAGGGCGTAACTGGCCATGATCCGGTGAGCGAAATGCAGCGCGCAGCATCAGATCAAGTTGTTCGGTGCTTGGAGCAGGTGCTTGCAAGCGTGGAACTGATACACGCTTTAATAAAAGATCAATGGCATCCATCGTCTGGCTCCTCAGTGATTTTAAAAGACTTGTAATGATTCTTAATTAAAGCCTATATCATAAACAATTGCAGGCTAATAACCAAGTGTAACAGTTGGTTATTAGCCTTCTCAAATCTAAGAATATCAACTTACGACTAGTGATAACAAAGGATACTATCAATAAAATGATAGTGTTATATTCACTGCTAATTTAGCGGTATTTATTAGGATAATTGCTTTTATGGATGAATTTAGCAATGAATAAAAAGGCTGTTATTTTTATTGAAAATAGAAGCGCTCGAGAGTATTT
>DASRNZ010000011.1:0-7104 GCA_035647155.1 Thiopseudomonas sp. | reverse complement strand
GATGCGGACGCTGACGCTGACGCTGATGCCGACGCTGATGCGGATGCTGATGCGGATGCCGACGCTGATGCGGATGCTGATGCTGATGCTGATGCGGACGCTGACGCTGACGCTGATGCCGACGCTGATGCGGATGCTGATGCGGATGCCGATGCGGATGCCGATGCCGATGCTGATGCTGATGCGGATGCGGATGCCGATGCTGATGCTGATGCGGATGCCGATGCTGACGCCGATCTACAGGCTTTTGATGATTTTGATGATCTTTACCTGGGTGAGGCGAATGTGAATACATACGCTTCGATTAGCGACGACAATCTGCAGGTGCTGGGTTTAGCTGATGGCGTTGGTGATGAGACCAATGGTCTGGAATTCAGCGTGCTTGAAGGCACCAGCGGTACTGTAGAAATTGAAGTGAGTCAGACCGCGTTGGCAGCTGTGGCCGATGCATTCAGTGTCGAGGTTTACAATAGCTCAGGGGAACGAGTTTATATCGGTACGACCGAAGGCAACCCGCTGGTTGGTAATGTTGCAGGTTTGAAGTTACTCGGACTAACAGATAGCGGTGCCTTGGCTGCGACAGTTTCTGATCTAGAGCCAGGTGAATATAGAATTGTCGTTCGTAATGATGAAGCTGCGTTGGGTGAGTTGGTGGGTGCGCTCACGCTAGCAGATCTAGGTGCACAAGGTGTTGTGTTAGGTCCTGACAATCAAGAAGTTGTTTTAAATGCTGTGGAAGCGGCGCTGAACAGTACTTTCCCTCCGGTGCTCTTAATACCAGGTTTAGGTACAGTAGTTAAAGGTATTCTAACGCCGGTACTTGGACTTACTACAGAAATTGGAGTTGGAGAATTGATCAATATTCTCACTGATAGTCCTTTGGTGCCTGCAGATGCCTTAGATGATGTGCTCGATGCGGTGGCCGATGCATTGCTTAGTAATACCTTAACGCTACTGCAAAGTACTGACGTCGAAGCTACACTGACTGAGTACAGCTTTGATGAGGGTGCAACAGCAACCGGTAACGTTATCGATCCAGATAATGGAATTACTGGTGAACAGGGCGAAGACAAAGTGACTGTAGACACTGAAATCACTCAGGTAGCAATGGGCGATAATACTGTCTCCGTATCTACTGGCAGTAGCGCAACTATCGCTGGCCTCTATGGTGAGCTTGAAATTCACGCTAACGGTGACTACACCTACACTGCTAATGGAGATTATGAGGCGCAAGATAAAACTGAAAAGTTCACTTATACTATTTCTGACGGTTCTACCACCGATACAGCAGATCTGAATATAGTGATAAGCAGTGGTGAAAAGCCAGCAGGCTTTTCAGCTAAGAGTGCCTTTAGCTTCGATGAGTCAGGTGGCATTGATTTAGCTGGCCTCGAGGAATCTTCAGAAGAACCCGGGGAAGAAGTTACTGACTTCAGCCTAAGCCTCAGTGATGTTGTTTCAGCTGATAGCGGCGAGGAGTCTGTTCCTTTGCCAGCATCAGAAAAACCGTCTTTCTTAGCTGCTGCTCCTGAGTACTCTACTGCTGATACAACAGGGTATGATGTACAGCCTGTGATTGACCCATTAGATGACTTGCTAGACGATAATAGCTCGTTCATTTAATATCGTGTTAACAAAGCACCGTGTCGAGAGGCTCGGTGCTTTTTTTATGAGCAATAGTTCGTTATAGGTCAGGTTATTTTAGTAGTATAAGTCGCTAGACCTATAACTGACTTTTACAAGAAATTGTATTTTTGAAATATATTCGCTGAGGACATTGCGTGATGACAACCCCAACATATTTACCTGCCGCCTCTTTACCCTTCCTTCATAGCAAGCGTTCTCTTTTACTAGCCATTTCTTTATTGTTACCGTTGACGGTCAGTGCAGCACCGAGTGATGCATTACTGCCTGATATGAATGCAACAACCAGTTTAAAAGCACCGATACAGTTGCGTAATTTAGATATGAGCGCAGCAGTAAAACGTGCAATTGAATGGCACCCAATGGTGACGGGTGCGCGTGAGCGGGAAAATCAGCAGGGTGAAGAAGTTAGTTTTGCTAAATCAGCGTATTTTCCGCAAATCCGTGGTGGTTTAAATACCAATTATCGCGACTCGAGAGGTCGCAGTGAAGAAGCCTTTACCCTCTCAGGCTCTCAGCTAGTGTATGACTTTGGTAAAGTTGCCAGCAATGTTGAAGCTGCAGAGTACGGTGTTGAAAGAAATGAAGCAGACACGCTGCGCGTTATTGATCAGTTGATACGTGAGACTGCTTTTGCTGTTTTAGAGGTACAGCGTTATCAGTTTCTAGTGAGAATTGCTGGCGAACAGGTTGCTGGTGTGAGTGATTTATTAGAATTATCTAAAAAACGTTCAGCAATGGGCGCCAGTACACGAGCTGATGAAATGCAAGCGCAATCTCGTCGTGAGGCTGCTTTAGCATATGAGTTGCAGATGAGCGCACAGCTGGATAAATGGAAACGTACACTGCAAAACTTAGTCGGTTCTACAGTACCGCCAGCGGTATTATCGGGTGCTCCCTCAGCATTAGATTACGGGTGCTTTGTAGATATCAATAGTTTAAGTAATGTCCCTGAAGTATTGATTGCTGAAGCGCAGCGCTCTGAGGCTTTGGCTAGAATCAAATCCAGTAAAGCTGACTTTTACCCGACTATTACTGCAGAGGCTGAAGCAGAACAGTATTTAAAAGAGCGTGATCGCGACTTGGAAACTGGTAAACGCCGCGACCGCAATGATTACACTGTTGGTTTAAACTTAAATGTGGACTTGTACCAGGGTGGTGCAACAACTGCACGTAAGCGTGGTGCAGAGTATGCGTTAGGTGCTGCAGATGCAGCTAAAGATGAAGCGCTATTAAGTATTTCACGCGGCTTGCAAGAAGCTAAAGCTCAGGCTGGAAGCTACCAGCAGCGTTTGTCTATTTTAGATAGTCGAATTAACAGCATTGTTGAGACGCAAGATGTTTATCGTCAGCAATATATTTCACTAGGCACACGTACATTGCTTGATTTGCTGAATACTGAGCAGGAGATTCATCAAGCACGTATGGAGAAAAGCAATACTGAGCAGGACTTAAAACGTTTACAAATAGATTGCTTATATAACGCAGCTAACCTACGTGGTGCTTTTGCGCTTAATAATGATGTAGCGGTGGATAGCCATTTATAATGACTGATAAAGAACAGTTAAAACAGCCTGATGTTGCAGCGTCTGAAGCTAGAGCAGATTATTCAGCTTGGATAGAAGCGATATTGTCGGTGGCAAAACACTACCGTCTTGAGTGCTCTAAAGAAAATATCTCTTTAACCAGTCATTGGTTAAAGAATAGTCCTATAAGTGATGTGTTACGCGGTATAGCACGTCAGGCAGGTCTGACATTAAGCGTTATTAAGCTGAATGAGAACGAGCTTACGACTTGGCGTTTACCTTTAGTGGTTCAGTTTAAGCAAGGCCAAATTGCTATTCTTGAAACCATGGATCAACAGGGGCAAGTAGGCATTACCTACACCGGTGATGAAGGTGTTAAAAGCAGTATTAGCGAACAAGAACTGCTGGAAAATATCTCCTTGGCGCTGGTGCTACGACCGACACATACGGTACCTGATGCGCGTATTGACGACTATATTAAACCGCACGATAAAAATTGGTTTAGAAAAATTGTACTGCGAGATTGGCGGCCGTATAGCCACGTTTTTATAGCTTCTTTTGTCGCTAATGTGCTTGGTTTAGCGGGTATTCTATTTACTCGTCAAGTGTATGACAGAGTGATTCCTGCCGAGTCTTACTCAACGCTTTACGTACTCTTTAGCGGCGTGATGCTGGCTATCGTTTTTGGCTACGTTATGAGGAAAATGCGTGCACGGGTCACCGATCTTTTAGGTAAACGTGCTGATCTGAGGATCTCTGACCAAGTATTTGGTCATGCGCTACGCATTAAAAATGCTTATCGGCCACGATCAACGGGTACATTTATTTCGCAAATCCGTGAGCTCGACAATGTTAGGGAGTTATTGACTTCTACCACTGTTATTGCATTCGCAGATATGCCATTTTTCTTATTATTTTGTGCGGTTTTTTGGTATCTAGCGGGTTCGCTTGTTTGGGTGCCGATTATTGCTGTGATCCTGATGGTTTTACCTGGTTTATTGGTACAAGGGAAATTACGCGCTTATGCCAATGAAGCGATGCGCGAGAGTTCGTTACGTAATGCCATGCTGGTTGAGGCGGTGCAGGGCAGCGAGGATATTAAAACACTACAAGCTGAACAGCGCTTTCAGTCGCAGTGGAATAATTACAATGCTGTAGCGGCTGATGTGAATCTACGTTTACGTTCATTAGTCAGTAGCTTGACCACTTGGACGCAAAGTATTCAAACATCGACTTTTGCGGTCATCGTCTTATTTGGCGCGCCTATGGTGATTGAAGGTGACCTCACAACAGGTTCATTGATTGCTGCATCTATTCTAGGTTCACGCATGATTGCACCGATGGCTGGGCTGACCCAAGTACTGAGTCGCTGGCAGCAATCTAAGGTTGCTCTAAATAGCATTAATCAATTGATGGAGCTGCCTGTTGATAATCCAGCTGGCGAGAAGAAAGTCCATAAAACATCGGTGAATGGCAATTACAGTATTAAGAATGCTAAGTTTTTCTATGGTGTTGATAGCCAGTTAGCAGCGTTACAAATTAAAAAGCTTGAGATTAAACAAGGTGAAAAAATCGCTCTGCTAGGCCGTAATGGTGCCGGCAAATCAACTTTGTTACAGGTGTTATCAGGACTGCTTGAAGCTAAAGAAGGCGTTGTTACTGTTGATGGGGTGGGGATGGCGCATATTGATCCTGCTGACGTGCGTCGTGATATTGGCCTAATGAGCCAAAATGCAACTTTGTTCCACGGCACTATTCGAGAAAACCTTATGTTAGGTGCGCCTATGGCACGAGATGATGACATGCTGAAAGCATTAAGCATGACAGGGGCGCTCGATTTTATTCATAAACTGCCCAATGGTTTGGATTATATTGTTGCGGAAGGTGGACTGGGTTTATCGGGAGGGCAACGTCAGTCATTACTGCTGTCACGATTGTTAGTGCGTAACCCTCATGTAGTGCTGCTCGATGAGCCAACCGCATCGCTTGATGACACAACAGAAAAACAATTTCTTGATCAGTTGTCATCATGGATCGGCGATAAAACACTGATTGTTGCAACTCATAAAATGAGTGTAGTGAATAGGGTTGACCGTATTGTTGTGGTTGATAATGGTCAAATAGTTCTTGATGGCTCTAAGGCAGATGTCTTAGCTAAGCTGTCTGGAAAGGCTAAGCCCACAGCGACCGCTTAGGCCGTCATTTATAGCTAAAGGAACTTATATGAGCAATATGGCTCAAGAAGATAAAATTCTTCTGCTTGATTATGATGAAGATAAACGCCGCTACAATGACCAAGTTGATGAAGCAGAAATTGTTAAGTCTTCACATATTATTTGGGTTTTTGTAGCTCTATTACTCAGCTTTATTGTTTGGTCGTATTTCGCTGAATTGGTTGAGGTGTCGACTGGTACGGGTAAAGTAGTACCCACTTCAAGAGAGCAAGTGATCCAATCGCTTGAAGGTGGAATTGTATCTGAGTTGTTAGTTAGGCAGGGTGACATTGTTGAGGCAGGGCAGGTGCTAGCGCAGTTGGATTTAACCAAAACTGAAGCGAACGTGGGTGAAAGCACCGCTCGTTATCGGGCTGCACTGGCCAGTATTGCGCGCCTAGAATCCGAGGTAAATCAAACGAAGTTAAATTTTCCGCCAGAACTAAAGGAATATCCGCACCTTGTGCAAACTGAAACACGCTTATATCAAACGCGTAAAAGAGGTTTAGATCAGTCTATAGCGGGACTGCGTCAATCGCTCAGTTTGGTACAAGAGGAGTTGAAATTAACACGTTCTCTGGCTATGTCAGGTGCGGCCAGTAATGTGGAAGTCTTAAAGTTGCAACGTCAAGTCTCCGAGTTACAGCTCAAGATTACCGATCGACGCTCTGAGTATATGGTGGGTGCACGTGAAGAGCTTGGCAAAGCTAAAGCCGAAGCAGATGCTCTTGAGTCAGTGATTAAGGGGCGCACCGACTCACTCGCGCGCTTAACCTTGCGTTCTCCAGTTCGGGGTATTGTTAAAGATGTTGCAGTCACTACGCGTGGTGGAATTGTTCCGCCAAATGGTCAGTTAATGGAGATTGTTCCTTTAGATGACCAGCTGCTTATTGAGGCACGTATCTCGCCTAGAGATGTGGCGTTTATTTATCCTGGACAAGAAGCAAAAGTAAAAATTACTGCGTATGACTACTCTATTTTTGGAGGACTGGATGGTGAGGTGACTTTGATTTCACCCGATACGATTCAGGATGAGGTCAAGCCAGAGGTTTATTATTATCGCGTCTTTATTCGCACTGAAACAGATGCACTGGTGAATGAATCAGGAAAGCTGTTCCCAATTGTGCCTGGCATGATTGCTACAGTGGATATTAAAACAGGCGAGAAAACAGTATTTGAATACTTAATGAAGCCGATTAATCAAGCGAAAGAAGCCCTTAGAGAGCGTTAAATATAGAAGGTGTACTATGGATGGTCTAATCAACCAATCATGGGCGATTTTAGCTGAGCTGACTTTGCCTGAGTTTGTAACACATCCACAGTACACCTTCTTTTGTGCTGTGTCGGACGGTAAAAGTAGAGCGCATGTATTCACTGTGACAGGTGAGGGTTTCAATGCTACTTGGCAGGCGTTAGTCGGTAAAATACATTTACTAAGAAATAAAAAAGATATTCAGTATGTCGATATCAATCTTGTAACAGGTGTACGCAAGCTTTCCATAGAAAAGTTAAAAGAACTTATTGCAACGACTAAACGCAATTACTTTCGTTTTGGTATCGCTTTAGATAATGAATTTAAGTATGCGTTTACTGAAAAAGAACTGAATGCTAATGCCATGCTCTATGGTGGTAATAAAATAGAGGGTGGCATACTGAATGAGAAGAACTTCCATATTTATGCGAAACGTAAATATGTAGATTATTCGTATACATTTGAAAAT
>DASRNZ010000010.1:0-50273 GCA_035647155.1 Thiopseudomonas sp. | reverse complement strand
CATCCCGAACTCAGTAGTGAAACGATGTATCGCCGATGGTAGTGTGGGGTCTCCCCATGTGAGAGTAGGTCATTGTCAAGCTTAAACACCAAAACCCCAGATCAGCAATGATCTGGGGTTTTTTTATGCCTGCAAGAAAATCAACAACGCAGAGCCACGGCACAGACGACCCTAGCGGGTCGCCTATTCAGTTAAGAAAGCAGGGGTTGCATGAGTTAGGCAATCGCCGAGCATAGTTGTCCTTTGCTGCAAGGCGCTCGCAGCAGTTTAAAGTTTTCGATAAAAAAAGCCCAGCCTATATAAATATAGAGCTGGGCTTTAATGGTTTGAAGCTACTGAAACTAAAGCAATGATGTTTAAACTTAACTCTCCGCTTCAATGACTTCCTGAGCGGCACGGAAAGCTTCACTTGCTGCAGGTACACCGGCATAGACAGCACAGTGCAAAATAGCCTCGCTGATTTCCTCAGCAGTACAGCCATTATTAAGGGCACCACGTACATGTCCTTTAAGTTCTTGTGAGGCCTTTAATGCAGTAAGGGCAGCAATAGTAATAAGACTGCGCTCCTTACGACTCAACCCCTCGCGCTCCCAGACAGAGCCCCAAGCGTGTTGATTAATAAAATCCTGCAAAGGTTGGGTAAAGGTGGTGGTATTGCCCATAGCGCGATCAACGAAAGTATCGCCCATCACCTCACGACGCACTTTATTAGCTGGAACTTGACTCATAACGTCTCCTTAGCGTTAGCTTGTTTAGTTTGCTCTAGAGCATTCAGACAACGCTCTTCAGCGGTATCAAGCTCAAGCTGTATTTGTTGAATATCTAAAATTTGCTGTTCTAACTGTACCCGTCGTTCATTAATCATTTCTAGCATAATATTGAGCTGTTTCTGATTACCTGCCTGTGGATCATAGAGCTCGATCAGGGTTTTGCATTCTGCTAAGGAAAAACCTATACGTTTGCCGCGTAGGATCAGTTTTAAAGCAACTCGATCTTTTGCGTTGTAAACACGCTCTTGGCCGCGACGCGCAGGCTGCAGCATGCCTTGTTCTTCATAAAAACGAATGGCTCGGGTAGTAATATCCAGCTCGCTGGCTAGATCAGAAATACTATAGGTACGTTGTGCTCTAGTCATGGATAACCCTTTACAACAGATAAAAAAACGCGGAATTAAATTCCGCGTAAAAGTAGACAGCAAACCCAATCAGTTGCTATTTAACACAGACAGTTAACGGATGATTGCACAACCGGTAGCGTCTTGTAACTCTTCAAAACTTACACCTTCTGCTAATTCGATCAGTTTTAGGCCGTCTGAAGTCACATCCAGCACCGCTAAATCAGTAATAATACGGTCCACAACACCTACACCAGTCAAAGGTAGGTCGCAGGCTTTGAGGATCTTCTTATCGCCACCACGTGCCGTATGCTCCATTAGAATCACCACACGCTTTACGCCAGCGACTAAATCCATGGCACCGCCCATGCCTTTAACCATCTTGCCTGGAATCATCCAGTTGGCTAAGTCGCCCTCTTCAGAGACTTGCATAGCACCGAGAATTGAGAGGTTGATATGCCCACCACGAATCATCGCAAAGCTATCAGAACTATCAAAAATACTACCACCGGCGAGTGTGGTAATAGTTTGTTTACCGGCGTTGATAAGATCGGGGTCAATGGTCTCTTCGGTAGGGAAGGGACCAATACCTAATAAACCATTTTCACTTTGTAACCAAACATCCATACCCTCTGGAATATAGTTAGCAACTAAAGTGGGTAAGCCAATACCTAAGTTTACGTAGAAGCCATCTTGCAGTTCTTGTGCGGCACGTTGGGCCATTTGTTCACGAGTCCAAGCCATGATTAACTCCTTAATGTACGTTTTTCAATGCGTTTTTCTGGATTAGCGTTAATGACAATGCGCTGCACATAAACACCGGGTAAGTGCACGTGATCAGGATCAAACGTGCCAACTTCAACAATTTCTTCCACTTCAACAATGCAAACTTTTGATGCCATAGCAGCTAGAGGGTTAAAGTTGCGTGCGGTTTTATTAAATAATAGGTTACCAGACTTATCCGCTTTCCAAGCTTTAACTAGGCCAAGATCGGCAACCAGTGAGCGTTCCATGACATATTGTTCACCATCAAACTCACGTGTTTCTTTGCCTTCAGCAACTAAAGTGCCGTAACCCGTCTTAGTAAAGAACGCTGGAATACCAGCACCACCGGCACGTAGTTTTTCAGCAAGCGTTCCCTGCGGAGTGAATTCGAGTTCCAGTTCACCTGCTAGGTATTGGCGCTCAAATTCTTTGTTTTCACCCACGTAGGATGAAATCATTTTTTTGATTTGACGGGTTTCTAATAATTTACCCAGACCAAAACCATCAACTCCCGCATTATTACTGATCACGGTGAGTTCTTTCTTGCCTGTGTCGCGCAATGCGTCAATCAGGGCTTCTGGAATACCACATAAACCAAAACCACCTACGGCTAAGGTCATGCCGTTTTCGACGACTCCGTCGAGGGCTTCGGCAGCAGATGCATATATTTTATTCATAATGACCTCTCATATTTAATTGGCAGGACAGTGCTGAGCACGAGCGACTCTAGAGCCTGTTTCTCGTCCTAATACAGCACTGATGTTTAATCCTGCGTTAATGACTTTTTCTAGGCTGACTCCCGTATGAATGCCTAGACCGTTGAGCATATACAGTACATCTTCAGTGGCAACGTTACCGCTAGCACCTTTAGCGTATGGGCAACCGCCTAAGCCAGCTACTGAGCTGTCAAATACTGCGATACCTTCGGATAGGCAAGCATAAATATTGGCTAAGGCTTGGCCATATGTATCATGGAAGTGCCCAGCTAACTGCGTGGGTGGAATATCTTTAGCAACTTCAGCAAACAGCGCTGCAGCTTTATGTGGAGTACCGACACCAATGGTATCGCCTAAGGAAATTTCATAGCAGCCCATATCATAGAGTGCTTGCGCCACTGCGCGTACCTGTTCAGGTGCAACCTCACCCTCATAGGGGCAGCCGAGTACACAGGACACATAACCGCGTACACGAACACCCTGTTGCTTTGCAGCGTCCATCAGTGGCTCAAAGCGTTTGAGGCTATCGCTAATTGAGCAGTTGATGTTTTTTTGTGAAAAAGATTCAGACGCCGCAGCAAAGACGGCAACTTCTTTAACACCGGCTGCCATCGCTGCTTCAAACCCTTGCATATTGGGAGTTAAAGCAGCATAGGTGATGGCGTCGGCACGCTGAATTTGTTCAAACACTTCAGCGCTACCAGCCATTTGTGGCACCCATTTAGGTGAAACAAAACTACCAGCCTCAATATAAGACAAACCACTGCCGCTCAGCGCATCAATCAACGCGACCTTATCGGCCACGCTAATTGGCTGCTTTTCGTTTTGTAGGCCATCACGTGGGCCTACTTCAACGAGGCGTACTTGTGAGGGAAAGCTCATCACTCACCCCCATCAAGTTCAACTAGAACCATACCATCGCTGACCATATCGCCTTCTGCACAGAAGATATTTTGTACGATGCCATCGTGTGGAGCGATAATGCTGTGTTCCATTTTCATCGCTTCCAATACCACAAGTGTTGCACCTTGTTTAACGGCTTGGCCAGGGGCGACTAAAATTTGTACGATATTGCCGTTCATGGGTGCGGTTAAGCCACCTTGTTGCTGTGAACTTGCAGCCGCTTGGGCAATAAAATCGACTTGGGTGACTGGATGCAGCTCGCCTTGCCACTCAAGATATAGCGTATTACCCACACGCATTACAGGGTATTGCTGAGTTATATTGTTTTCTTCAATGACCAGTTTGTCGTTAATCAGCTTGGTATGGGTTAAGTCGTCACAATACACTACAACTTTTTGCTGTTGCTCACCGCTTTGTAAGTTCAGCGTATAGAGCTGTGGTTGTGCACTGCGCCATCCTGAAGCAACCGCCCACTGTGAGGTCTGGTCATCTTCACGAATGCGATCGTTTTGTGATAATGCCCAAGCACGACTCGCAGCAGTCCAGAATTCTGCTGGTAACTCAGCTGGAGTGATAAAAAGATCAGCTTCATGACGTGGAATAAAGTCAGTATCGAGTTCCGCCGCAGCAAAGGCTGGGTGAGCTAAGATGCGACTTAAGAACGCTAAGTTGGTGCGCACGCCATGGATATGTGTCTCAGCCAGCATGGCTAATAAGCGTTGACGCGCTTCTTCACGGTTCTCGCCCCAAGCAATCAACTTACCAATCATGGGGTCGTAAAAAGGTGAAATGCTATCGCCTTCTTCAATACCGGTATCCACGCGACGGCCTTCACCTGCAGCGGGCTCACGATAGAGGTTTAACGTGCCGGTTGAAGGTAAGAAATCATTATCTGGATCTTCTGCATACAAGCGTACTTCAATAGCGTGGCCATTGAGTGGAACTTGCTCTTGTGTCAGTGGCAGCTTCTCACCGCGGGCAATACGAATTTGCCATGCAACGAGATCTTGTCCGGTAATCAGTTCAGTAATCGGGTGTTCAACTTGTAGGCGGGTGTTCATCTCCATAAAGAAGAACTCACCGCGTGCATCCAATAAGAACTCTACCGTACCGGCACCGACATAACCAATGGCTTGCGCCGCTTTAACCGCTGCTTCACCCATGGTTTTACGCAACTCAGGACTGATGCCTGGCGCTGGAGCTTCTTCAACAACTTTTTGGTGGCGACGTTGAATGGAGCAGTCGCGTTCATTGAGATACACGCAGTTACCGTGCATATCAGCAAAAATTTGGATTTCTACGTGACGAGGCTTCAGTACATATTTTTCCACCAGCATGATGGGATTACCAAATGCTGATTTGGCTTCACGCTGAGCAGACTCTAAAGCTTCTTTGAGCTCAGATTCCTTTTCAACAACCTTCATGCCTTTACCGCCGCCGCCAGCAGTGGCTTTTAGCAGTACAGGGTAGCCAATTTTTTCAGAGGCAATACGGAAAGTTTCGTAATCTTGCTCTTCACCGTGAAAGCCAGGTACCAATGGGACGCCAGCTTCTTCCATTAGGAATTTAGCGGCTGACTTACTGCCCATGGCAATAATTGCGCTGGCCGGTGGGCCTAAAAAGATTAAACCTGCATCTTCAATGGCCTGAGCGAAATCACTGTTTTCCGCTAAGAAACCGTAACCTGGGTGGATGGCTTGTGCGCCTGTTGCTTTGGCTGCTTCAATGATTTTATCAATCAATAAATAGCTTTCTGCGGGTCGAGCGCCGCCTAGGTTGTAGCAAATATCTGCTGTGCGTGCATGGCGCGCATTGCGGTCAACTTCACTGTGCACTGCTACGGTTTTTAAACCTTGAGCCTTGGCAGTTTTTATAATACGGCAAGCAATTTCACCGCGGTTTGCAATAAGTAGGGTATCAATATGACGATTCATTAGCGTGACTCCTGCCAAGAAGGTGAGCGTTTTTCAAAGAAAGAATTTAAGCCTTCTTGCCCTTCAGGGCTGACGCGTAAAGCTGCAATAGTTTGTTCGGTTTTAGCGCGGGTGTCGGCATCAATTTTGCCTTCGTCCACTGCAATTAACAGGGCTTTAGTAGCGGCCATGGCTTGCGGGCTGTTTAAGCACAGGTTAGCCAGCCATTTCTCAGTTTCTGCATCTAAAGTGTCAGCAGGGTAGCTTTGCGCCAATAGGCCAAGCTGTGTTGCTGTTGCACCACTAAAGCGCTCTGCAGTCAGTGCATAACGGCGCGCGGCACGTTGACCTAAGGCCTTAACTACAAAAGGACTGATGACTGCTGGTGCTAAGCCGATACGGACTTCGGATAAGCAAATCACTGCATCATCAGCACCGATGGCCATATCACAGCAAGCGATTAAACCTACTGCGCCACCAAAGGCTGCACCTTGCACTACGGCTAAGGTGGGCTGGGGCAGGTGATAGAGCCTGTGCATCAATTCGCCTAACTCATGTGAGTCAGCCAAGTTTGCCTCATAATCCAACTGTGCTGAGGCTTTCATCCAGCCTAAGTCAGCACCTGCGGAGAAGTGTTTACCTCGTCCACGCAATACCAGAATGCGGATGCTTTGATCTTGCTGGATATCTTCCAGTGCATGAATTAATTCGCTGATCATGCCGGCATTAAAGGCATTGTTTTTTTCTGGACGATTTAACCAAAGGGTCGCAATACCCTGCTCACCACGTTCTAATTGTATTTCTAGATAAGCCATGATTGCTTTCCTTACATGCGGAACACGCCGAACTTGGTCGGCTCAATGGGTGCATTCAGAGTTGCGGACAACGCTAAACCGAGTACATCACGGGTTTGCGCTGGATCAATGACGCCGTCATCCCATAGGCGCGCACTGGAGTAGTACGGGTGACCTTGGTGTTCATATTGCGCAAGGATGGGCTTTTTAATTGCTGCTTCTTCTTCGGCCGAGAAGCTACCGCCGGCACGTTCAACTTGTTCACGCTTAACTTGTGCCAGAACGCCGGCTGCTTGTTCGCCACCCATTACACCAATACGTGCGTTAGGCCACATCCATAAGAAGCGTGGATCATAAGCGCGACCGCACATACCGTAGTTACCGGCACCAAAACTGCCGCCCACTAGAACGGTAAATTTAGGAACTTGTGCACAAGCTACGGCTGTTACTAATTTCGCACCATGCTTAGCAATACCGCCTTCTTCATACTTTTTACCGACCATAAAGCCAGTGATGTTTTGTAAGAAAATCAGTGGGATGCCACGTTGGCAGGCCAGCTCAATAAAATGCGCACCTTTTTGTGCTGCTTCGGCAAATAAAATACCGTTGTTACCGAGAATGGCCACTGGATAGCCATGCAAATGCGCAAAGCCACAGACTAATGTGGTGCCAAATAGGGCTTTAAATTCATCGAATTCGCTGCCATCCACCAGACGTGAGATGATTTCGCGTACATCAATCGGCTGTTTAGCATCGGCTGGGATCACACCGTAGAGTTCTTGAGAATCATATAAAGGTGCTTGTACAGGGCGGGTTTGCAGCTCGCCCTGTTTTTTCCAATTTAAGTTGGAAACGCAACGGCGGGCAATGGCTAAAGCATGATTATCATCTTCAGCATAATGATCAGCCACCCCTGAAATACGGCAGTGGGTATCAGCACCACCCAGTTCTTCTGCAGTCACCACTTCACCGGTCGCTGCTTTAACAAGGGGCGGGCCGGCTAAGAAAATGGTCGCTTGATCGCGCACCATAATTGTTTCGTCAGACATGGCCGGCACATAAGCACCACCGGCGGTACAGGAACCCATCACCACGGCGATTTGTGGGATGCCTTGTGCACTCATATTGGCTTGGTTAAAAAAGATACGGCCAAAGTGTTCGCGGTCTGGGAATACTTCATCTTGGTTGGGTAGGTTCGCGCCACCTGAGTCAACCAAGTAAATGCAGGGCAGACGGTTTTGCTGAGCAATGGTCTGCGCGCGAAGATGCTTTTTAACGGTGAGCGGGTAATAGGTACCGCCTTTAACAGTGGCATCGTTAGCAATAATCATGCATTCGATACCTTCTACGCGACCAATACCGGCAACCACACCTGCGGCAGCAATATTGTCAGCATAGACTTCATAGGCGGCTAATGGAGAAATCTCCAAAAACGCTGATCCAGTATCAAGTAATGCGTCAATACGGTCGCGCACTAATAATTTGCCACGCGACTCGTGACGATCTTGAGCTGCCTTACCACCGCCTAAGCTGGCTGTATTGAGTAAAGCGCGTAAGTCATCCACTTGTGTTTGCATCGCTTGCGCGTTGATTGCAAACTCGGGGGAACGGGTATTGATTTTAGTATGCAAGGTGGCCATGGGCTGTTCCTCTACTGTTGTTATTGTTGTAGCAGCCCTTGAAAGCGATGGATGCTTTCAAGGGGCGGATAGAGAAGACTTATTTAGTTTCGCGGAATAACTCACGACCAATCAACATACGGCGAATTTCACTGGTACCTGCACCGATCTCATACAACTTGGCGTCGCGTAATAAACGACCGGTAGGGAATTCGTTGATATAACCGTTACCGCCCAAGATTTGAATGGCTTCAAGTGCCATCTTGGTGGCGATTTCAGCGGTATAGAGGATTACACCAGCAGCATCTTTACGCGAAGTTTCAGCACGGTCACAAGCATTGGCTACAGCGTATAAGTAAGCGCGGCTGGCGTTCATTTGTGAGTACATGTCGGCAATCTTGCCTTGAATAAACTGGAACTCACCAATACTTTGACCAAACTGCTTACGGTCATGGATATAGGGCACCACCACATCCATACAAGCTTGCATAATGCCCACTGGACCACCAGCAAGTACTGCACGCTCGTAATCTAAACCGCTCATCAGCACTTTAACGCCACCATTGAGCTCGCCTAAAATATTTTCTACAGGCACTTTTACATCATCAAAAAACAGCTCACAGGTGTTAGAACCGCGCATACCGAGTTTGTCGAACTTAGAACCACGGCTAAAGCCTTCTAAGTCACGCTCAACGATAAAGGCAGTAATACCGTGCGGGCCTTTTTCTGCATCAGTTTTTGCATAAATCACATAGGTGTTGGCATCTGGACCGTTAGTAATCCAGGTTTTGCTGCCATTAAAGACGAAGTGATCACCTTGGCGCTCAGCACGTAAACGCATTGAAACCACGTCAGAACCGGCATTAGGCTCACTCATCGCTAGAGCACCTACATGCTCACCTGAAATCAACTTCGGTAAATACTTGAGTTTTTGCTCGTGGGTACCGTTACGGTTGATTTGGTTGACACATAAGTTGGAGTGCGCACCGTATGAAAGACCTACAGAGGCTGAGCCACGGCTGATCTCTTCAATGGCAATCACATGCTCTAAATAGCCCATGCCAGCACCACCGTACTCTTCTGGCACAGTGATACCTAACAGGCCCATATCACCAAATTTGCGCCACAAATCTGCAGGAAAAAGATTGTCGTGATCGATGGCTTCTGCGCGCGGTGAAATTTCGCTGGCAACAAAGCTGCGGACTTGATCACGCAGCATATCGGCGGTTTCACCAAGAGCAAAGTTCAGGCTGGAATATGTCATGTGTTGGTACCTATGATTGGATTTTGTATTTGTTATGAGAGGCTGTCGCCTCGTTAATTATGTCAGTGCCATACAAATTTAGTCTTTTTAGGGTGTTTACATCCGCTTCAATTGCGTTGTATGTTGTAGCTATGGATCTGACCTTTACGTTAACGTAAGCCAACCATGGATTAGCTGTCAACAATAATCTTGAAAACAAGAAAGGAAACAGCCAATTTAAATAAAGCAACCTCAATAACAAACATAAAATATCGAGGGAATTTTACGATGAGTATTCCAAGCTACACCTGCGGATTGCAGGATAAACCTCTATTGGCTATGACTATTGGTGAAGCCTTTGACCAGACGGTGGCTCGGTTTCCTGACCGAGAAGCGTTGGTTGCCCGTGAACAAGATATACGTATGACTTGGTCCGAGTTAGGCGTGTTAGTCAATAAGTCTGCGCGTGCGTTGCTGGCTCTAAATATTAAACCAGGTGATCGAGTGGGTATTTGGTCACCGAACTGTGTGCAGTGGCTAGTCTCGCAATTTGCTACGGCTAAAGTGGGTGCTATTTTAGTTAATATTAATCCGTCTTACCGCACCAGTGAGTTGGAATATGTACTGAAACAGTCTGGTTGTGCTTGGTTGATTAGTGCTTCTGCGTTTAAAAGCTCTAATTATCACGCCATGATCAGTGATTTATTGCCGGAGTTAGCACCAGCAGTACCGGGCGAACTGGATAGTCCACGGTTACCTATGCTTAAAGGCGTGATTAGCCTGAGCGATGAGCCGGCACCAGGCATGCTGGCGTGGCAGAGTGTGTTATCCGGTGCGCATGTGATCAGTGAGCAGCAGCTGGCAGATGTTGGCAGTCTTTTGCAATTTGATGATCCAATTAATATTCAGTACACCTCAGGTACCACTGGGTTTCCTAAGGGCGCCACACTCAGTCACTACAATATTTTAAATAATGGTTATATGGTCGGTGAGAGCCTCGGTTTAACTGAGCATGACCGCTTAGTTATTCCGGTACCGCTGTACCACTGCTTCGGCATGGTGATGGGTAACTTAGGCGCCTTAACCCATGGCAGCACTATTATTTATCCGGGTGCTGCTTTTGATGCTGTAACTACCTTGCAGACTGTTGCCGAAGAAAAAGCGACTGTGTTGTACGGTGTGCCGACGATGTTTATTGCCATGCTCGACAGTGATGAGCTGGAAAACTTAGATCTCAGCAGTTTACGCACGGGCATTATGGCCGGTTCTATTTGCCCTATTGAAGTGATGAAGCGCGTTATTAGCGATATGCATATGACCGAAGTGCAAATTGCTTACGGCATGACTGAAACCAGTCCCGTTTCCACACAAACCGCTGCCAATGATAATCTTGAGCACCGCACCACTACTGTGGGTCGTACTCAGCCGCACTTAGAAAGTAAGATTGTTAACGAAGAAGGCCGCGTTGTACCCCGTGGCGAAATTGGTGAATTGTGCACCCGTGGTTATAGCGTGATGCTGGGCTATTGGAATAATCCTGATGCCACCAAAGAAGCGTTGGATAGTGCACGCTGGATGCATACCGGTGACTTGGCGATTATGGATGATGATGGCTATATCAAAATTGTTGGCCGCAACAAAGATATGATTATTCGCGGTGGCGAAAACGTCTATCCGCGCGAAATTGAAGAATATATTTACACCCATGAATGCGTTGCTGATGTGCAGGTTGTGGGTATACCTTGCGAAAAATATGGTGAAGAAATTGTGGCTTGGGTGCAGTTACATCCAGGTGACAGCATGAGCGTGGATGAATTAAAAGAGTTCTGTAAAGGCAAAATTGCCCACTTTAAAGTGCCGCGTTTTATTAAATTTGTGAATGAGTTTCCGATGACCATCAGTGGCAAAGTGCAAAAGTTCAAGATGCGCGAAGAGAGTGTTGCTGAATTCTGCCCTGACGGTGTTGCAGTCACTCAGTCATAAATAATAATAAAGAGGTTGCACTATGCCCCAATTGAGCCGTTTTCCATTCCCTGGTTCTATCGCGGATTTACCAGAAGATTTGCAACAACGCATGCTTGCCGTGCAAGAAAAAGCAGGGTTTATTCCCAATGTTTTTTTAATGCTGGCGCATCGTCCTGCTGAATTTCGTGCATTTTTTGCCTATCACGATGCGCTCATGGAGCGGGAGTCGCCCACGCTGTCTCTTGTTGAGCGAGAAATGATTGTTGTCGCCATGAGTTCTCAGCATGAATGCTTGTATTGCGTGGTGGCACATGGGGCATTGTTACGTATTTATTCTAAGCAGCCACATTTATCCGATCAGATCGCGGTTAATTTTCGTACCGCTCCGATCACTGAAAAGCAACGTGTGATGCTTGATTACACTTACTACCTAGCTATTGAATGCGGAGTATTGACTGATGATTGGGTTGCCACGCTGCAAGCGCAGGGCTTTAGTATGGATGATATTTGGGATATGGGTGCGATAGCCTCGTTTTTTGGCTTGTCGAATCGACTGGTGTCCATGGCCGGAACACCACCCAATGATGAGTTTTATCTGATGGGACGGATTCCGCGAAGCAAATAACTCAAGGGCTGAAGGCTCAAGTTATCTATAAGCAGTCGTTAATAAAAATAAGAGAGACTTTCTATGCACGTTAAAATCAATAAAATGTTTTTAATCAGTACCTTGGCCGCAGCGATTGCTGCACCTAGCCTAGCTCAAGCTGCATTTATTGAAGATGGCGAGGCCAGTTTAAGCCTACGTAACTTTTATATGAATCGTGATTATCGCGACAGTGGTTTACCGGGTGGACCGGTGCATAAAGGTAAAACTCAGTCGAAATCTGAAGACTGGGGGCAAGGCTTTATGTTGCGTCTAAAGTCCGGCTATACCGAAGGCACTGTGGGTGTTGGTGTTGATGCTTTAGGTTTACTGGGCATTAAACTGGATTCAGGTGGTGGTACCGGCGGTACAGGTACATTGGTACGCAGTCGTCATACTGGCAAGTCAGCGGATAACCATGCTTTTTTAGGTTTAACTGCAAAAGCTAAACTAGCTGAAACAGTGCTAACGGTGGGTACCCATGAGCCGGTTTTACCCATTGCTTTCCGTAATGATACGCGCATGCTGCCACAGACCTTTCAAGGTGGTCAGGTTCAGTCTAAAGATATTGAAAATTTAACCCTCACAGCAGGGCAGTTTCAGAAAGTACGCCACCGCGACTCGACTGACTACGAAAATATGTTTATGGCTGCAGATGGTGCAACCGGTGGTGTAAGAAGTAATAAGTTTAATTATGCAGGCAGCAGTTATCAGTTTATCCCAGGCCTAACCGGGACTTACTTTTATGCTGAACTGAAAGATAATTACAGTCAGCACCACGTTAACCTGCAGTTTTTAACTGATTTAACCAGTGAGCTTAAATTCAAGACCGATCTGCGTTATTTCAAAAGCTCTGATAAGGGCAATACCAACGTTGATAGCACTTTAGCCAGCGGTATGTTCTCGTTGGGTTACGCGGGGCATTGGTTGGGGTTAGGTTATCAAGATCAAAGTGGTAAAACCGGAACACCCTATTTAGGTGGTGGTACTGACCCTTGGACGATGAATACCTCAACTTACTATCCTTTCTTACGTGCTAAGGAAGATTCTTGGCAAATTCGCTATGACTATAACTTTGCGCAAATTGGCGTGCCGGGCCTGAATTTGATGGCGCGTTATGTCAGTGGTGATAATTTTAAAGTGGGCGGACAGAGTGCTAAAGAGTGGGAACGCGATATTGATGTCGGCTATACCGTTCAGTCTGGCCCATTAAAAGATGTCAGCTTATTGGTGCGTAACGTGATGTACCGAGGCTCGCACACCACTGATATTAATGAAAATCGCGTGATTGTTAACTACACATTTAAGTTTTGATTCCCTAACACGATTAAAGCGCGTGATGATCTAAAAGTCTTACTGTGCTTCATCACGCTTGCTTTAAAATCAAAAACCTTGTTATCGTTAACGTAAAGGTAAGGCACCTGTAAAGCTAATAACCAACAACAATAATCAGGGTTAGAGGGTTGCACATGTCATCGGATATTATTTTAGAAACCCGTGGGTTAACCAAAGAGTTTCGTGGCTTTACCGCCGTCAATAATGTTGATTTAAAAATTCAAAAAGGGCATATCCATGCCTTAATCGGTCCTAATGGCGCAGGGAAAACTACGTTTTTTAACCTGCTGACCCATTTTTTACCACCGACCCGTGGCGAGATTATTTTCCAGGGAAAAGCGATTACCGGTACTAAGGCCAACCAGATTGCTAAATTAGGTTTGGTACGTTCATTTCAGATTTCTGCTGTATTTGGGCAGATGACTGTTTTGGAAAACGTGCGCGTGGCTTTGCAAAGTAAACAAGGTAACTCTTTTCACTTTTGGAAATCAGAACGTAGTTTAAATGGTTTAAATGATCAAGCCATGGAGTTGCTGGAGAAGGTCGGGCTGGGTAGCTTCGCTGACACTGTCACTGATGAGCTGTCTTATGGCCGGAAACGCGCCTTAGAACTGGCCACTACCATGGCACTAGACCCTGTGATGCTGCTGCTGGATGAGCCGACTCAAGGCATGGGTCAAGAAGACGTGGATATGGTCGTTGACTTGGTACGTCGCGTTGCGGTGGGGCGCACAGTATTGATGGTTGAGCATAACTTAAGCGTGGTCAGTCGTTTATGTGATGCGATTACCGTGCTGGCGCGCGGTTCTATTTTGGCTGAAGGCGATTATCAAACCGTCTCGGCCAATCCTGCTGTACGTGAAGCTTACCTAGGCACAGCAGTGACCGATGAGGTGGCGGTATGAATACATCCAATCGTGAACAACTGCTGGTCGAAGATTTACACGCCTATTACGGCCAATCACATATTTTGCATGGCGTTAATATGGTGGTGCGTCGTGGTGAGTTAGTGACTTTGCTGGGTCGTAACGGTGCGGGGCGCAGTACCACCTTGCGCTCTATTATGAATATGGTCGGTAAGCGTAGCGGTTCCATTATGATTAATGGTACCGAAACCATGACGATTCCAGCGCATCATATTCCACGCTTAGGTGTGGGGTTTTGCCCAGAAGAACGCGGTATTTTTGCCAGCCTCAATGTTGAAGAGAACTTACTGCTGCCGCCGACTGTGCGTAGTGGTGGTATGGGTCTTGATGAACTCTATGAAATGTTTCCCAACCTGTATGAGCGCCGTTTTAGCCAAGGCACGCGACTTTCTGGTGGTGAGCAGCAGATGCTGGCGATGGCGCGCATTTTACGTACTGGCGCTAATTTATTACTGCTGGATGAGATTACCGAAGGCCTTGCTCCGGTGATTGTGCAGAAACTAGCTGAGGTGCTAATCAAACTCAAAGAAAAAGGCCTGACTATTGTTCTAGTCGAGCAAAACTTCCGTTTCGCCGCGCCCTTGGCTGACCGCCATTATTTAATGGAGCACGGCAAAATTATTGACGAAATCAGCTCCGCTGAACTGCCATCAAAACAGGAGTATTTGAGTAAAAGCTTAGGTGTATAAATTATTTCTCAGCAGAGAAGCCTCGTAAGAAACCACTTTAGTGTGACAACAACAATAAAATTCAAAAGGTGTCCTATGAAAGGTTTAAAAAAAGCAATCAGTCTGATCGTTGCCGCAGGTCTACTGTCGAGCACAGCACAAGCTGCTATTAGTGATGATGAAATTCGTATTGGTTATTTGGCCGATATGTCAGGTACTTATCGTGATCTTTCCGGCCCAGGCGGTTTAGAAGCCCTGAAAATGGCTGTGGAAGATTTTGGCGGTCAGGTCAATGGTAAGAAAATTGTCATTTTTAATGCCGATGACCTGAACAAGCCGGATGTGGGTGCCAATACTGTACGTCAGTGGATTGATGAGAAAAACGTTGATGTGATTACTGGCTTAGTCGCCACCTCAGTGGTGATGGCGGTCAATAAAATTGTTGAGCAAGAAAACAAACTGGCGCTTATTTCTGGTTCAGCTTCTTCTTCATTAACCAATGAACACTGCTCACCGAACCATATGCACTGGGTGTATGACACCTATGCCTTATCCAACGGTACGGCGCATGCAGTGCTTGAAGAAGGCGGCAAAGACTGGTTTATTTTGGCAGCTGACTATGCCTTTGGTCACTCGTTAGAAGCCGATATTACCAAGGTGGTTGAGACGGGCGGTGGCAAGGTGGTTGGTAAAGTACGTCATCCATTCCCAAGTAATGACTTTTCATCCTATATTCTGCAAGCACAAGGTTCTGGCGCTGAAGTTGTCGCTTTAGCCAATGCTGGTGCGGATATGGTGAACGCGCTACAAACCGCAAGTCAGTTTGGTTTAACCCAATCAGGACAAAAACTGGCCGGTATGGTGGTGTTCCTCAACGACGTACACTCGATGGGTCTAGATGTCACCCAAGGTTTGATGCTCACTACCGGTTGGTATTGGGATATGAACGATGAAACCCGCGAATGGGCAAATCGTTACCACAAACGTGTGGGCCGTATGCCGAGTATGACCCATGCAGGTGTTTACTCCTCCACTATGCATTACCTCAATGCGGTGCAAGCGACAGATTCTGACGACACGCAAGTAGTTCGCGCAAAAATGATTGAAACCCCAATCAATGACATGTTTGCCAAAAACGGAAAACTGCGTGAAGACGGTCGCATGGTGCACGATATGTACCTAGCGCAAGTGAAGACACCTGCAGAGTCTAAGTCAGAGTGGGATTTATATAAAATTCTACGCACGATCCCTGCCGACCAAGCGTATCGCCCATTGGCTGAAAGCCAGTGCAAACTTATTAAAAATTGATTGTTTAATGCCGTTATAAGCCGTTGCAATTGAGTTGCAGCGGCTTTTGGAGTGGGTGACAACCTATGACGATACTTTTTGGAGTTCCCCTCAGTGTGCTGCTGGGGCAAATGCTACTGGGACTGATTAACGGTGCATTCTATGCTTTGCTAAGTCTAGGTTTAGCAATTATTTTTGGCTTATTGCGCATCATTAACTTTGCTCATGGCGCACTGTATATGCTGGGTGCGTTTGTCACCTTATTGAGCTTGCAGTACTTAGGGGTGAATTACTGGTTTGCTCTATTTTTAGCCCCGCTGACTGTGGGTCTGATCGGCATGGTGATTGAAAAATACCTGCTGCGCAGAATAACTGGGGAAGACCACCTCTATGGTCTGCTGCTAACCTTTGGTTTAGCGCTGATAATTGAAGGTCTATTTGTGAAGTTGTTTGGTGTGTCGGGTAGTTCTTATCCGATGCCTGATGCGCTGAAAGGCGGTTTTAATTTAGGTTTTATGTTCCTCCCTAAATACCGTGCTTGGGTGATTGTTTCAGCGTTAATCGTCTGTCTCGTGACCTGGTATATGATCGAGCGAACGCGGCTGGGTTCCTACTTGCGTGCAGGTACTGAAAACCCCAAATTGATGCAAGCTTTCGGTATTAATGTGCCGTTATTAATTACTTTAACCTACGGTTACGGCGCCGCATTAGCAGCTTTTGCTGGTGTGCTAGCAGCACCGATTTACCCCGTCTCACCTGGCATGGGTGCGAACTTGCTGATCGTGGTCTTTGCGGTGGTGGTGATTGGCGGTATGGGCTCGATTATGGGCGCGATAGTCACCGGCTTATTGATGGGCTTGATCGAAGGTTTAACCAAGGTGTTTTACCCAGAAGCGGCTAACACTGTGATTTTTCTAGTTATGGTGCTGGTGTTGTTAGTGCGTCCAGCGGGCTTATTTGGCAAGGAGACATAAGATGTCTGAAGCAATCAAAACCCAAGTACAACAGCAGCGTATTCGCGTTGAGCGGGAACGTCGGGTTGCTGCCAGTCGGCGTAATAAAATATTCTTTGCCGTATTTATCGCCATTGCCTTAGTTGCGCCCTTTGGTATTTACCCGGTCTTCTTAATGAAGTTGCTGTGCTTTGCTCTATTTGCTTGTGCGTTTAACTTGCTTCTAGGCTATGCAGGACTCTTATCATTTGGGCATGCGGCTTTTTTAGCCACTGGTGGTTATATCACCGGCTTTGTCCTCACTGAGTACAGCGGTTTAGGTACGGAGTTGGGTATTTTAGCGGGGACCGCAGCGTCGGCGGCATTAGGTTTGGGCTTTGGTTTATTGGCGATCCGTCGGCAAGGTATTTACTTTGCGATGATTACCTTGGCCTTAGCGCAACTGGTGTTCTTTATGTTTATGCAGTCCAGTTTCACCGGTGGTGAAAACGGTTTGCAAGGCGTACCGCGTGGATATTTATTTGGGTTTATTGATCTTAAAGATAACCTGAATATGTATTACTTTGTCTTAGCTGTGTTTCTCATTGGATTTCTAATTATTCAGCGCACTATTCATTCACCTTATGGACAAGTGTTGAAGGCGATTCGTGAAAATGAGCAGCGGGCGATTTCCTTGGGCTACAACGTTGATGCGCATAAATTGCTAGCATTTGTACTCTCTGCAGCCTTAACCGGTCTAGCTGGCGCAACTAAAACCGTAGTTTTCCAGTTAGCTTCTTTAACTGATGCGCATTGGCATATGTCAGGTGAAGTGATTCTGATGACCTTGCTCGGTGGCGTCGGTACCGTGCTTGGGCCTTTTGTAGGAGCCAGTATTGTTGTGACCCTACAAACCTATTTAAGCAGTGGACCACTGGGTGAGTGGGTGCATGTGATTTTAGGAGTGATTTTTGTCTTGTGCGTACTGATGTTCCGCGCTGGCATCGTCGGATGGTTCAGTAAGCTGATCCAGAAAAACTTTAAATAACGTTCACGCAATGCGGTATTGATATCAGTGTTGTGACAAACAGAAGCTATCGGTACGCAGTTATTTAAAGTGTTATGAAAGAAAAAACGGCCTTTATGTCTGAAGTGAAATTCAGATATAAAGGCCGTTTCTCTTTACCTAGTGCAGGGGGTACGAAGTACCGCTGTATTAAGTTGAGTATTCAACCCTGTTACTGGTTAAAACCATTGGGATTGCTTTGCTGCCAGCGCCACGTATCACGCATCATATCGTCAAGGCTGTGCTCGGCTTTCCAGCCCAGTTCTTGTGCTGCTTTGGCTGGATCAGCCCAGCACTCAGCAATATCACCACTGCGACGCGCCACCACAGCATAAGGCACAGCAACGCCCGCTGCTTGTTCAAAAGCGCTGACCATCTGTAATACGCTATAGCCTTGTCCGGTACCTAAGTTCCAGATATGCACACCTTGTGATGTAGCAATAGCATCCAGTGCTTTTAAGTGGCCATTGGCAAGATCGACAACATGAATATAGTCACGTACACCGGTGCCATCGACTGTTGGGTAATCATCGCCATACACTGATAACTGTTGCAGTTTGCCTACAGCAACTTGGCTGATATAAGGCAGTAGGTTATTGGGAATACCGTTTGGGTCTTCACCAATCAGGCCGCTCGCATGTGCGCCTACAGGATTAAAGTAACGCAGTAAGGCGATACTCCAGCGTGACTCTGAGAAGGCTAAATCACGTAGCACTTCTTCAACCATCAGCTTGGAGCGACCGTAGGGATTGGTCGGAATACCTGTGGGGCATTCTTCGCTAATCGGCATCTGCTTAGGCTCGCCATAGACAGTGGCGGACGAGCTAAAGACTAGATTAAACACACCTGCTGCAGCCATCGCCTGAAATAAGACCAGGCTACCGCTGACGTTATTTTCATAATAGTCCAACGGCTTCTGCACGCTTTCGCCGACCGCTTTTAAGCCGGCGAAATGCAGTACCGCTTGAATTGAATGGCGGGCAAAGATCGAGTCGAGCAATTCACGGTCGCGAATATCGCCTTGAATAAAGGTCGCTGCTTTACCGCAAATGCGCTCAACACGGCGCAATGATTCCAATGAGCTATTGGCAAGATTGTCTAAGACAATGACATCATGACCGGCTTCAAGCAGAGCCAAGGTGGTGTGCGAGCCGATATAACCGGCGCCGCCAGTCACTAATATAGATTGCTTCATGTGATCCCTAAATATCCTTAAAAGAGTGAGCTATTGAATGATTGTCTGATGTTGTTGTGCTGTAGTTGTGCGCTTTCTACGCCACTGCAATGCACTGACTCCCAAGAGCAGTAATAGGCCTGGAATCCACATGATTTCTTTGCGTATCCGATCAGTGGGTGCGCGTACCAGCACAATCTCTTGATCAAACTCTAAGCCTAAATCTGCCGCTGTGCTGGCAAAGGTGACGTTATCAATTAGGGTTTTTCCGTCCTCTTCAATCAACATTAAACCTAACGTCTCCATACGTTCTGCACCACTCTGACCTGCGGGTACCGGTAATAAGACTACAAACTCACGCGGCTCACCGAGTTCGTCCTCACCTTGGATGCGCAGGCGTAGCTGACTGCCTTCGTCAACATCGCCTAAGGCTTGTTCCAGCTGACTTGACGGGATGTTTTGATAGGGATCATGCACGATATCCATCCAGAAACCTGGGCGGAATAAAGTAAAGGCCACCAGCAATAACAGGATGCTTTCGTACCAGCGACTGCGAGTGATAAACCAACCTTGAGTCCCTGCAGCAAAAATCAGCATGGCCCCGGTGGCAACAATAAAGATCAAGATACCGTGCATCAGGCTGATATTAATCAGCAGTAAATCGGTGTTAAAGATAAACAAGAAGGGTAAGGCTGCGGTACGCAAGCTGTAATAAAACGCTTGTAGCCCCGTTTTGATTGGGTCGCCTTTGGAGACCGCGGCAGCGGCAAAGGACGCTAAACCAACGGGCGGGGTAACGTCAGCCATAATGCCAAAATAGAAGACAAAGAGGTGCACAGCGATCAGCGGTACAATCAGGCCATTTTGCTGGCCAAGGGCAACCACCACAGGTGCTAATAAACTGGAAACTACAATATAGTTGGCGGTGGTGGGTAAACCCATGCCAAGGATTAAACTGAATACTGCGGTAAATAACAGCATCAGCAGCAGATTGCCCATTGACAGTAATTCAACTAAGTCTGCCAGAACTAAACCGACGCCAGTTTGTGATACCGCACCAACAATCACACCGGCTGCAGCAGTTGCAATACCGATACCAATCATATTACGTGCGCCGCCGATCATGCCCTCGCGTAGATCAATCAGGCCATCCATCCAGCCGCCATGATCATAACTGCGATCAGTGCGCATCCAGGTCAAAATAGGGCGTTGCGTGAGCAGGATAAAGATCAGCATCACACTGCCCCAGAATGCTGAGAGACCAGGGGATAGGCGCTCTACGGTTAAGCACCAAACTAATACCACCACGGGCAAAATAAAGTGCAAACCAGAAAGTAAAACAGTCCGCGTATTGGGCAGCTCTTCGATAGGTTGACTGGCATCTTCGATTGGCAGTGGTGGATTGCTGGCAGCAACTTTGAGTAAAGCTAAATAGGTGATGGCCAGTAAAGAGCCCACACCGATGAGCACATACTCACCTAAGGCGGGTTTAAGCCAACCGAGGCCGTAATACACCAATAATGAAATACCAGAAATCAGAGCGGCACCAAAGGCAAAACCGGTTAAACGAAGTAACCAAGGTTTAGGCTGCTGCTGACCAATAGGTTGCATGCCCAGTTTTAAGGCTTCTAAATGCACGATATAGAGTAAAGCGATATAGGAAATGGCTGCAGGTAAGAAGGCGTGCTTAATGATTTCCACATAAGGAATACCGACATACTCCACCATTAAAAATGCAGCTGCACCCATCACTGGCGGCATAATTTGTCCATTAACCGATGAGGCAACTTCAACAGCACCGGCTTTTTCAGATGAAAAGCCCACACGTTTCATCATTGGAATGGTAAAGGTGCCGGTGGTCACCACGTTAGCGATGGAAGAACCTGAAATCATTCCGGTTAGGCCTGAAGCTACTACCGCTGCTTTAGCGGGGCCACCGCGCATATGGCCCAGCATGCTAAAGGCCAGTTGAATAAAGTAGTTACCGGCACCGGCACGTTCTAATAAAGCGCCAAAAAGTACAAATAAGAAGACAAAGCTGGTGGATACGCCTAGAGCAATACCAAATACACCTTCGGTGGTGATCCATTGGTGGTTGGCTAGGGCGGTAAAGCTCACACCGCGGTGTGCGAGCATATCCGGCATATAGGGGCCGGCAATACTGTAGGTTAAAAACAGTAGAGCAATAATCGCTAGCGGCGGGCCTAAGGTACGGCGCGTGGCTTCCAATAACAGTGGAATACCAATACAGGCGGTGACTAAGTCAGCTGTGGTTAAGCTACCAGGCCGTAAGGCTAGATCCTGATAGAAAATAAATAAGTACGCGGAACTCGCGGCGGCCACTAAACCAAGGGCTATATCGACTAAGGGCACACGATGACGCGGTGAGCGCTTAAAAGCTGGGTAGGCTAAAAAGGCCAGCAATAGCGCAAATGTCAGGTGAATGGAACGAGTTTCTGTATCGTTAAAGACACCGATGCGAAATATAAACGGCAGCGGTGAAGCAATCCAGAGTTGAAACAAAGACCAGAATAAAGCAAGGCTGGCGATCACTTGAGCCATGATGCCATCAGGTAAGCGTGCGCCCGAGTCTTGGGCGATCAGTTCTTCGGCGGAAAGATGTTTGTCTGACATGGCAGCTAACCTGCTTGAAATCTAACGAAACCCCTAGGTCAGTACTTGATCAAGTGCTGGCCTAGGGTGATTGTGCAGCTCAAAGCAGTGAACTGTTATAACCAGCCACGCTCTTTGTAGTAGCGAATTGCACCTTCATGCAAAGGTGCTGATAAACCTGCATCAATCATTTCTTCAGCTTTTAAATCTTTAAAGGCTGGGTGTAAGCGTTTGAAACGTTCAAGGTTATCAAACACGGATTTAACCATTTGATAGACCAAGTCAGGGCTGACTGTGCTGCTGGTTGAGAGTACTGCTTTACCGCCGATTGATGGTGTTGGCAGATCGTTGCCGGTGTACATGCCACCTGGGATTTCAGCTTTAGTGTAGTAGCTTTTTTCGGCTAATAAAGCATCAATTTCTGCACCAGTGACGGGTACAAGAACTGCATCAACGGTTGTAGTCGCTTCTTGAATCGCGCCGTTTGGGTGGCCGACAAAGTAAGTCATGGCATCAATATTGTTATCATTGAGTGCACTGGCTTGCTCAGCGGCTTTGAGTTCTGAAGCTAAGGAGAAGGTCTTACGATCCCAGCCTTTTTTCGCCATGATTTCCTCAAGGGTGTCACGCTGACCGGAACCTGGATTACCGATATTAACGCGCTTACCTTTTAAGTCATCAAAGTTAGCAATATGCGAATCACGACGTGCAAGCACGGTGAATACTTCACTCTGCAGTGAGAACAACGCACGCATATCGTCCATAGCACCTTCAGCTTCAAAAGGCGCTAAGCCCTTCATCGCTTTATATTGGTGGTCGGATTGCATCACGCCGAAGTTAAACTCGCCACTGCGAATACCGTTAACGTTAGCTACACCACCGCCACTGGCGGGAGCGTTACAACGGACACCGCTGGTTTTGCTATCACGGTTAATAAAGCGGCAGATGGATTGTCCCGCCACGTAATAGACACCGGTTTGTCCGCCGGTACCAATGGTGACGTACTTTTCTTCGGCCTGTGCCATACCGCTCAAGCTTATACCAGCGAGGGTCATGGACAGGGCCCATGCGAGGGTTTTGCCTTTGATCATGGGAGTTCTCCTTAATTATTTTAAACACAGCATGCCATGGTGTTGGCGCAGTGCTGCGTTGTCAGTTGCCGGTCAGCCATCAGCCAGTGTATACGCCGCAACTTAGCTGCACTCTAATGTCTTTTATAGTTAAAGACCATTAGCCCAAGGTTTTTCGGAACACTTTAGAGTTACGCTGGAAGTTATAGAGCGATGCTTTTGTACTGGGTAATTGCTCCAGCGCGCAGGTTTGGAACCCACGCTCTTGAAACCAGTGTGCGGTGCGAGTGGTGAGAACAAATAATGAGCCTAAATTTAAAGCGCGCGCGCGTTTCTCAATACGCTCCAGTAAGACATCGCCATGTCCACCATGCCGATAGTCTGGATGTACAGCTAAACAGGCCAGTTCACCTGTGTTGTGTTCCGGGAAGGGATAAAGTGCCGCGCAGGCAATAATTAAACCATCGCGTTCAACAATACTAAACTGAGTGATTTCACTTTCAATTAAATCCCGTGAGCGACGCACTAAAATTCCTTGCTCTTCCAGCGGCCGAATCAATTCTAATAAGCCACCGACATCTTCAATTTGTGCTTCACGCACTTGCTGAAAAAGACCTTCATCAACCAAGGTGCCACAGCCATCACGGGTGAACATTTCGGTTAGTAAAGCCCCATCTATGTGATAACTGATGATATGGCAGCGTTGAACACCGCCACGACAGGCACTGATTGCTGCTTGTAAGAGCTCTTGTTGTTCAAGCTGTTTATAAGCTTTAAAACGTTGTGAATGCTGTTCGGCCTGTTGCGTAGGCAGTTCGCGAATTAACACTCCGTTGGCATCGAGCAAGCCTTGTTCAGAACTAAATAGCACTAACTTATCCGCCTGCAGCTCAATGGCGGCACGCGTGGCAATGTCTTCACAGGCAAGATTAAAGGTTTCGCCCGTCGGTGAATAACCTATGGGTGGTAACAGCACAATAGTGCGGTCATCCAGTAAACGCTTGATACCTTTGCTATCAATGCGGCGCACTTCACCGGTGTGCTGATAATCCACACCATCAATCACACCCAGTGGGCGTGCTGTCACAAAGTTGCCACCGGCCACACGTAAGCGTGCACCTTGCATCGGTGAGGCAGCAATATCCATGGATAAACGTGCTTCGATTGCTGCGCGTAATTGGCCTACAGCATCCAGTACACAGTTCAAGGTTGGCGCATCAGTGATGCGTAAGTCTTGGTGGTAATGCGAGGACAAACCTTGCTCAGTCAGTCGTGCTTCAATTTGTGGACGCGAGCCAAAGACCAACACTAAACGTACGCCTAAGCTGTGCAATAGCACCAAGTCATGCACGGTATTGCCAAAATTATCATGCGCAATGCTTTCACCCGGTAGCATCACCACAAAGGTGCGTTCACGATGGGCGTTGATATAAGGCGAAGAATGGCGGAGCGAGTTAACGTAATCGTGCATGAGAGCGTCCAATCATGGCGACAGCTAAAGAATGATGGATGTTTTTAGGTGCTGGCTGTCACTGAAGAGAAACAGTGCCGTTTTTTCAGGCAATACGCAATCACGTACTACCTGAAAAAACGCAGTGTTGAGTATTACAAAAATATGAGTTTCAAAATACTGAAGAACACAATCGCTAGGAATGCACCGGCTGGTAAGGTGATGGCCCATGACATAAAGATTGAGCCAATCACACGCAGATTCAGCGCACTGATACCACGAGCTAAGCCAATGCCGAGCACTGCACCGACTAAGGTGTGTGTGGTCGAGACGGGTAACCCAATCGCAGATGCACCCACCACTGTAGATGCGGTGGCTAATTCTGCAGCAAAGCCACGACTTGGCGTCAGTTCGGTGATGCCACGGCCTACAGTTGCAATGATTTTATAACCGTAGGTGGCTAAACCAATCACAATACCAATTGCACCCAGTAGCAAAACCCATGCTGGAACAGCTGATTTAGCAGTCAACTCACCGACGCCATGATTTTGAATCACACCGGCAATAGCTGCAAGTGGACCCACCGCATTGGCTACATCGTTAGCACCATGAGCAAAAGCCATGGCACAGGCGGTGAAAATCATCAGTGTGGCAAAGACTTTCTCTACACTAGCAAAGTAGGTACTGCGGTCGGCATCAGGTTCAATTTTTACACGACGTAATAAAAGGGTACCTAGCAGCATCACCAGCAGGCCCGCGCCGACAGCTAAAACAACACTTTGCTCGCTGTTAATATTTAAACCAACATGCTTAAGACCTTTGGAAAGGGTCATTAAGGCAACCATAAAGCCGGTTAGAAACATATAAAAGGGCACGTAACGCTTAGCATTTTCAAACGGATTATCAGTGTTGATAATCAATTTTTGTACGCTAACAAATAAGCCAAAAGCTAACAGACCTGATAAAAATGGCGTCACCACCCAGCTGGCCATAATCGGTAAGATCGCGCTCCAGTGCACTGCATCAAATGATACCCCAAAGGCAGCAAAACCAACCACAGCACCAATAATGGTGTGGGTGGTGGATACCGGCCAGCCTTTACTGGTCGCAATAAGCAGCCAAGTTCCAGCAGCTAGCAGTGCAGACATCATCCCTAGCACTAGCAAGTCGGCTGTCATTATATCAATATCGACAATGCCATTTTTGATCGTTTCGGTTACTTCACCGCCGGCTAAGTAAGCCCCGCAGAACTCAAACACCATCGCTACAACAATGGCTTGTTTAATGGTTAGTGCGCCTGAGCCAACTGAGGTGCCCATGGCGTTAGCAACGTCGTTAGCACCGACGCCCCATGCCATAAAAAAGCCAAAGAGACAGGCTAAAACTAAAAGTATTAGGCCGTAGTCTGTTAAAAGAGCCATAAAAAATCCGCTTGTTCCAGGTGGGGCGCGCTAAATATCAGCGCGCGAGCAATTGTTCCAATCGGTTACCGATACGCTCAGCGCGATCAGCCACATCACCAATCCATTCGATGATGGTGTACAAAAACATTACATCGACCGGAGGCAGATCTTTTTCCAGCTTAAACAGCGTTCTGCGCACTTCAATCTGCATACGGTCGGTGTCGTGCTCAATATCTTCAAGCACTTCAATCATCGCAGTCACACGATTGACTTCGCGATTACCAAAACCGGTTTCGAGGATCTCGTCCAGCTCGTTCATCGCGGTTAAGGCTTGGTCACTGGCATCGACCACGCGCTGCACAAAGGCAAGAATCATGGGCTGTAATGGCTCAGGGATGGTCATTTGACGACCCAGCATTAAGCCTGCAATGTCTTTTGCGCGATTAGCGACTTTGTCCTGTACACTGAGCAGTTCAAGTAAGTCTGAGCGCGGTACCGGCAAAAATAAACTTTTAGGCAGGTGAATACGTACATTACGCTTGAGTTTATCGGCTTCTTTTTCGAGCCGAGACATCTCCTGCTGTACATGTTCAACACGTGCCCAATCCTGCGCAATGATCGCTTGGAAAAAAGGCACCAGATTAGAAGCACACTCGTGTGCTTTGGCAATATGTTGCTGCATCGGCCCAATGGGCGAACGACCAAACAAACTAACAAACGGGTTTATCGACATAGAGAGCTGCGCTCGGTTTCCAAAAACAGCCTTGATTATACGATGCTGTTATAGGGTTCGGCCAGCATAGCGATAAACTAGCAACAATTTGAATTGAGAATGACATGGCTAAAGAAACCGAAATAAAGCTACGAGTAAGTCCTGAAAGCCTTGCTACGCTGCGTGAACACCCTATTTTAGCTGCGCGCTGTGTAGGTGAGTGGCAGACCCGTGAGCTGTTGAATCGGTATTACGACACAGCCGATTTTGCCTTGGCAAACAGCCAAGTGGCACTGCGAATTCGTCGCGATGGCGAACAATTGATTCAAACCCTAAAAAGTAAAGGGGCGAGTGTCGCTGGATTATCTGAGCGTAATGAGTTCGATTGGCAATTAAAAAGTAATCGTTTGGTGCTGAGTCACTTAGATGACAGTTGCTGGCCAGAGAGTTTAGCTGAGCTGGATAAAAAGCAATTAAAAGCTGTCTTCAGTACTGATTTCAAACGTCAGTTTGCTGAATTACGCTGGTTGCGTGATGGTGTTGAAACGGTTATTGAAGTGGCACTGGATCAAGGCTTAGTGGTTGCTGAGCAACAGCAAGAAAAGATCTGTGAAATGGAGCTGGAGTTGCGTGAAGGCGATCCTGCTGCATTATTTGAACTGGCGCTGGAACTGGCCGCCGATGTAGCGTTAATGCCGTGCGATATCAGTAAAGCGGAGCGCGGTTATCGTTTATTTGATGCCAATAGCTATAGCGTTGCTGCAGAACCTGCACAATTAACCGCTGATATGCCACTGGATGATGCTTTAACTGCAATTGCGTGGCAGTTATTGGGAAACAGTCAGCGTTTAGCTGAGCAGTACCGTTTTAATGGTCACTGGAAATTGCTTGAGCAGTGGTTGCAGCAGTTGAGCAGCTTACGTGCAGTCTTAGCCAGTCTAGGCCAGGCCGTACCGCGCGCGTCTAGCAATGCTTTGCGTATGCAACTGGATGCCTTGATTGATGATTGGCGTGTACGCATTTTAGCAGGTGTCGATGATCAAGCTGTGCGTGAAGCAGCTCCGTTGATCTTTGCTAAAGAACTAGAAGGTACACGTTGGGGCCAGTTTTCACTGCAGATGGCGGTTTGGTTACAAGGTGCACTTTGGCAGAAAAAGCGTACCGCACGTGGGGCACGTCAAGGAGCAGCAGCCTTTGAGAATTGGTTGCTACAGTTCCTAAAGGAAGAAGCTCAAGCTCTGCAAGTGAATCGCTATATGCGTCAGCCGGAAGATTTGCTTGAGCAGGCTCCACGCATTGAGCGCTTATTAACTTGGCTGCAGGCTGCGCGACATATCACCGACTTAGTGGACAGTGATCGCTTATTTGGTGTCTTGCGTGAATTGCATGCTTTAGCTTTGCAGCCTTTGAGTGATGAAGCTTTAGTTGCGCGTCGTGAGTTGTTGGGGACTGTGTTGACCTTAAACGCTTGGAAACAATTGCGCTCAGCGTAATTTCGCAGCGAATCTAACACTGCATCAGCCTTACTCTGCTGATGCAGTGTTGCAGGTTAAGCGCAGTGCTATTGAGTCGATCAGTGACTGCATATCACTGCAGGACCACTATCTGAGATTGGATACGCTATGTGTTTAGTTGTCTTTGCTTGGCGGCCTGAGAATCATCAGCCTTTATTATTGCTGGCTAATCGTGATGAAGTGCATGCACGTCCTAGCGCAGCGCTGGCGCAATGGGACGATCAGCCCAGTATTTATGCTGGACGTGATTTAGAAGCCGGCGGCACTTGGTTAGGAATTGCGCCACAAGGGCGTTTCGCGACCTTAACTAATATTCGCGATACTGGGTTGCCACTTGGTGAACAGTCGCGCGGTGCGTTAGTCAGCGACTATCTAGCGGGTCAGCAATCCCCTCAAGCCTATTTACAGGATGTAGCTGCTGAGCTTCAGCAATACAGTGGTTTTAATCTACTGGTCGGTGATCAGCAATCGTTGTGGTATTTAAGCTCCACGCAGCCACGCCCTATATGTTTAAGCCCCGGTATCTACGCGCTATGCAATGCCAGTTTAGATACGCCATGGCCAAAATTGGTGCGTGTGCGCAGTGCTTTTTCTCAGCAGTTGGATGCATCGGATCAGGTGTTATTTGAACTGATGCAGGATGAGCAGCGCGCTGATGACGATCAATTGCCCGATACCGGTGTCGGTTTAGCTATGGAGCGCATGCTCTCGAGTATTTTTATTCGCGGTGAACGCTATGGCACTCGAGTGACCAGCTTGCTGCGTCGTTTTGCAGATGGTACAACGATTCTAACTGAGCGCAGTTATGCCGTGCAGGGCAAGTCTATGGGGCAAGTACAGGTCGAGTTAGCTGAGTAAAATCAAGCTTATAGCTCAGGTGAGTCAGCTCGAAAAACTCAACTTACATGCGCTGTATTCAGCCTACAGCGCATGTGAGTCAGTTTTATGTCTGCACGCTAGAGGCTGGATTCAACACTTTACCTAAGCCTAAGTTACCTAGGGCTAGATTAAGAGTACTGTGAATCACTTGCGGATTGTCCAAGCTAGAAACTTCGCTAAGCAAGTCTTGAGCGTGGGTTAAGGTCATTTTACGCAGTAGCCATTTCACCTTAGGTAAGTGAGTTGAGTTCATTGATAAACTATCAAAACCCATCGCCAGCAGTAGCACCGCAGCAACAGGATCCCCAGCCATTTCCCCGCAAATACTCACAGGCTTGCCTTCAGCGTGGGCGGCTTTGACCACATCTTTAAGCGCCATCAGTACCGCAGGGTGTAGATAGTCATATAAAGCTGCCACACGGGCGTTGTTGCGGTCGACAGCCAATAAATACTGAGTTAAGTCATTGGAGCCGACTGATAAAAAGTCCGCCATACGGGCTAATTCACGCGCTTGATAGACAGCAGAAGGCACTTCAATCATCACGCCAATTTGTGGCATCTGTACGTCAAAGCCTTCACTAATCAGTTCGCCCCAAGCACGGTGAATTAGATGCTGAGCATCATCGAGTTCATGTACGCCTGAAATCATCGGCAGTAAAATATGCAGATTATTGAGGCCGGCACTGGCTTTAATCATCGCCCGTACTTGTACTAAGAAAATCTCTGGGTGGTCCAGCGTAATACGAATGCCACGCCAGCCTAAATAGGGGTTACTTTCCTTAATAGGGAAATAACTTAGAGGTTTGTCACCACCGACATCAAGGGTGCGCATGGTCACCGGTAAGGGATGAAAAGCTTCCAGTTGTTCGCGATACATTTGCACTTGCTCACTTTCACTGGGAAAACGCGATGTACCCATAAAAGCGACTTCAGAGCGATAGAGTCCCACCCCTTCGGCGCCGCGTTGTTGCGCACGTTTTACGTCAGCAAGCAGGCCCGTATTGACCCAGAGTGGCAGCTGATGGCCATCTAACGTGGTGCAGGGCAGACTGCGTAAACTGTCTAAGTCTTTATTGATTAAGCGTTCTTCTTCCACCACTTCAGCGTATTGCTGGCGCAGTAATGCGCTGGGGTTGGTGAAGACATCGCCGTGATAACCATCCAGAATTAGCTCAATACCATCAAGGCGCGTATAGGGCAGGTCAACGGCGGCAACTATAGTGGGAATGCCCATGGCGCGGGCTAAGATCGCCACATGTGAGTTACGTGAACCCAGCACAGATACAAGCCCGACCAGCTTATCAGTAGGCACTTCACCGAGCATCGCCGGTGACAGCTCTTCACTGACTAAAATAGTGTTATCTGGATAGACTAATGTTTGTTTCTGGGCTTGCTGAAGATACGAGAGTAAGCGTCGGCCTAAATCCTTAACATCCGAGGCACGCTCACGTAGATAGTCATCATCCATATGTTCAAAACGCTGCACATGCTCGCTAACCACTTGGCGTAAAGCGCCTTGTGCCCATTGTCCTGCACGAATCACGCGCATGACATCACCGGCCAGCGCAGTGTTTTCCAGCATCATTAGATACACATCAAAGAGTGCACGTTCTTGAGGGCGTAATTGCTTGGAGAGGCGTTTGGAGAGTTTGCGAATATCCTCACGTACTGACTCTAAAGCCAAGTCAAATAACTGCAGTTGATCGGCTATATCGTCAGTTTTCTTATCCGGTACTACATCCAAGTCAGCAATGGGTAGCACCACCACTGCAGTACCTAGTGCAGCACCGGGCGCGCCAGGTACACCTATAAAGCGTGCTTCTTGAATACCTTTGCCGCGTTTACCCAAGCCGCGAATTGAGCCAGTGGCTTCGGCATGGGCGATCACACCAGAGAGTTGTGCACTCATGGTGACTAAAAAGGCTTCATCACCTTCATCAAATTGACGCCGCTCTTTTTGCTGCACCACCAGCACACCTAAGACTTGGCGGTGGTGAATAATCGGCGTGCCTAAAAAAGAGGCATAACGTTCTTCACCGGTTTCAGCAAAATATAAAAAGCGTGGATGACTCATCGCATCTTCGAGAATAATGGTTTCCGAGCGACTACCGACTAAGCCCACCAAACCCTCATGGGAGGCCATGCTAACTTTACCCACTGCACGCTTATTTAAGCCTTCGGTGGCCATTAGCACATAGCGGTCTTGATCGGCTTCGTATAAGTATACCGAGCAGACATGGCTGTTCATCGCCACGCGCACTTGTTTGACGATAATTGCTAGTGCCGCTGGTAAATCCTTAGCAGCGTTGACCTCTTGGGAGATCATTCGCAGCATGCTTAACATGCTGCTATCGGTGTGAGTCGAGTCTGACAACTTAGGGTTAATCTCGAGTAGGAAGTTGATAAGCCAGCTCTTTTAAAGCCCGCCGGTATACATCACGTTTAAAGGCCACCACTTGTCCTAAAGGATACCAATAGCTGACCCAACGCCAGCCATCAAATTCAGGTTTCGGGGTGAGATCCATACGCACACGCTCATCACTGCTGCGCAAACGCAGTAAAAACCATTTTTGTTTTTGACCAATACACAGTGGTTGACTGTGCGTGCGTACTAAACGTTGTGGTAAACGATAGCGCAACCAGCCACGGGTGCAAGCAAGGATTTCAACATCTTGCTCTTGCAGGCCGATTTCTTCATGCAGTTCACGGTACAGGGCTTCTTCAGCACTTTCATGTGGGTTAATACCACCTTGTGGAAACTGCCACGCATCTTGGTTGACGCGCCGTGCCCAGAGCACTTGTCCGTTGTCGTTGGTCAGGATGATGCCGACGTTCGGACGAAACCCATCTGAATCAATCATGTCCGCATCCTTGATTAAAATTATTGTCTCCATTGTTCCACAAAGCGCGACAGAGCGGCAACGCGCTTTACTGCTTGAATGGGCAGGCGCAGTGAAAATCGTTATGCTGGGCACTCTTTTTATCATTGATTAAGGTATTTGCCGTGCGATTGGCTATTTTTGATTTGGATAACACCTTATTAGCCGGTGATAGTGATCACCAGTGGGGTGAATATTTGTGCGCGCGCGGTCTGGTTGACGCAGATGCCTATCGCGCCAAAAATGATGGTTTCTATGCTGACTATGTTGCCGGTCAGTTGGATGTGGTGGCGTATCAAAACTTTTGCCAAGAAGTGCTTGGCCAGACTGATAAAGCTGTGCTGGATCAGTGGCATGCTGACTTTATGCGCGATTGCATTGAGCCGATGATTCTGGCCAAAGGCGAAGCGCTGATCGCCAAGCACCGTGCTGCTGGTGATTTAGTTATGATCATTACCGCCACCAACCGTTTTATTACTGGCCCGATTGCTCAGCGTTTAGGTGTGGAGCACTTAATTGCTACTGAATGCGGTATGCAAGAGGGTCAATACACCGGTGAGTTGGTCAATGTGCCGAGCTTTCAGGCGGGTAAAATCACTCGCTTAAATACTTGGTTGGCTGAGCATCAAGCCACGTTGGCAGACAGCTATTTTTACAGTGATTCGTATAACGACTTGCCCTTGCTTGAGCAAGTGACGTATCCAGTGGCTGTTGATCCAGATGATACCTTGCGTGATATAGCGCAGCAGCGTGGTTGGACAGTGCTGAGTTTGCGTGATTAAGGTGATGCGTAGCAGTTGAGCGAATCACTGCGGCCTGTAAATCATCTACAATAGTGTATTATATTAAGCTTCATTTAATGGAGAGCCAGCGTATGACACATATAAAAAGTTTAATCAGTGGCGTGGTGTTATCCCTTGCCGTATTTTCTGTACAGGCAGTTGAGTTAGGTATTAGTGCAGAAGATGCTTATGCGAAAACTCAGCAAACTGAAGAGCGTGTGTTGTTAGTTGATGTGCGTGATCCAGTCGAGATTATGTTTGTTGGCTTTACAGATGCAGTCGATACTAATATTCCATTCTTAATGGCCGACCGTAGCAAGTGGAATGCTGAGCGTAATATCTTCCCAATGGAGCGCAACCCAGAGTTTGTTGAGCAAATTAAAGCTGAACTGGCCAAGCGCGGTTGGGATGAAAATACCGAAGTGATTACTATGTGCCGCTCGGGTAGCGAACGCGGTGAGCCGAGTGCGGTGGTTTTGCGTGAAGCAGGTTTACCTAATGCACGCTTTGTGGTGAATGGTTTTCAGGGCGGCGCTGAGAGTGAAGGCCCAAAAGCCGGTATGCGGGTGAAAAACGGCTGGCAGAACTCAGGTTTACCCTGGAGTGGCAAGCTCAATGCTGAGAAGATTTACCGCACTGACCGCTAAGCTGGCTTGCACTACTGATACGTATGCAGTATGTTAATTGCACTGTTCGGAGTTATTTATGTTGAATCACGCACTTAAAATCATGTCTGTTGCTCAGCCTAGCGCTGTGGTGATGAACTGTGCGCGTTCGCTGAATAACTCTGTTGCGTATTATTTTTATGGGTATTGGTTTAGCCACAGGCGCACCTGATACTTATACAGGTGGGCCTTTTTAAATAGGACGCCCACCCAGTTTCATTCAAACCCCGGTTGGCTTCCCACCCGGGGTTTTTTGTTTTTAGAATTTAAGTTTTTGCATCTTTAAGAGGACATCAACATGGCAATGTATGCACGTTATCCAGAGCGTTTCGATGATTTGAGCTGGCGATTTAGTAATCACAAACTCGCATTACCCAATAGTTTAAGACGACTTACTCGATAAAACATACAGCGGTTCAGCCGCTGATATAAGGATAATTATGAACGCTCTAAATACTGCTCTTGCCTTTGATCACAGTCATGTCGCTCTTGAGGCCGCGAATACGAGCATTTCGCTCCCGTCAGGCCGCAAAACCCACGTCCTCGCCAGTCCTGAAGAACTGCGCCAACAGTTGCCATTAAGCGCAGAACTTGCGCGTCGAGTGCAGCAGCAGCGCGAACAAGTGCGCGCTATTATCAGCGGTGAAGATTCCCGTTTATTGGTAGTGATAGGCCCCTGTTCTATTCACAGCATTGATGAAGCGCTTGAATATGCCGAGCGTTTGGCTAAATTATCCAGCCAAGTCAGCGAACATATGTTGCTAGCGATGCGCATCTACATTGAAAAACCACGCACAACCGTCGGCTGGAAAGGGCTGCTGTATGATCCGCATTTAGATGGCAGTGCTGATATGGCGCAGGGCTTACATATGTCACGCCAGTTAATGCTACGGATGCTGGAACTGAATTTACCCGTGGCGACAGAATTATTACAACCCTTGGCCGCCAGCTACTTTGATGACCTGCTCAGCTGGGCCGCCATTGGTGCACGCACCAGTGAATCGCAAATTCACCGGGAAATGGTCAGTGGTTTGCCTTTGCCAGTCGGTTTTAAAAACGGTACCGATGGCAGTATGGGTATTGCTTTAGATGCGATGCGTTCAGCCGCTCATGCCCATCAGCATTTTGGTTTAGATCAGCAAGGCCGAGCTGCTTTGGTTGAAACTGAGGGTAATCCTGATACGCACTTAGTTTTACGCGGCGGTCATACGGGCCCTAATTACGATGCCGAGAGTATTGCTCAAGCCTGTGCGGCGATGCGTCAAGTCGGCTTAGATGCATCGTTGATGGTGGATTGCAGTCATGCCAATAGCGGTAAAGATCCACAGGTGCAGCCACAAGTCTTACAGTCGGTGCTCGCGCAACGTGCTGCAGGTGAGCGCAGTTTGCGGGCGGTGATGCTGGAAAGTAACTTGATGGATGGCCAGCAAGCGCTCTGCGATAACTTGCAATATGGCGTATCGATTACTGATGGTTGCTTAGGCTGGTCAAAAACTGAGCAGATGCTCTTGGATGCAGTACAGCAACTCTAATCATGATGTGCAGCGTTTCTGCACCTTGTTTTGGCAATAGAGCAGTGCTAATTCAGGTGCAGATCGATAGGTTTGTTAAGGGGCTGTCTGTTGTTGAATTAAGTTGCTCGCCAGACTTTCAACAGCCTGAGTACGCTCGGTATCTTGCTGTGGTTTACGGCCATTTAAGCTCGACCAAGCCGAGTAAGCGCGGGCTGTGATTAACGGCTGTGCTAATTCACCTTTACGCCACTGTTGTTCTTGCGGCGTCTGCATTTGGATTCGCTCTTGTGCAGCATGCCCGCGTAACTCCAAAGCATTGAGTAAGCGTTGTTGACGAATGGCCAGCAAGCGTAGGGTACTGTCATTCACCGTGAGCTCTCGTTCACCGCGCCATTTACCTTTTAAACGGTCGCCATAGTTACGAAAAGTTTGGGTTAAACCGCCCACTGCAGCACCGACTACAGTGGCCACACCTAAACTTAAACCACCAGTCATCAGATCAATACCAGCACCCGTCGCGGCACCTGCAGCCATCCCACCACCGACTTTCACGCCCATTTGCTTCATAGTGGCAGGGTTAAATAAATCATCGCCCCAGCGGCCTTCTTCCAGGGGTAGAGCATCAGCCAGCGCATCGTCTTTACGAAAGGCATACAGCTTGAGCAAGGCTTCAACGCAACGCTGTTCACGCTGGCGCACATCATTGTGCAGCTCTTGAATGGCTTGCTCTAAACGGTCGGGGTGCACGCTACGGCGGCAGGCGCTGATATCAATCAGTAGTTCAGCAATTAAACGATAACCTGCGCTGCGACGCACTTGTACTTGTGCTTGGTTGTAGTCAATCAGGCGTTGTAAGCGTGGACGTTGACTGTCGAGCACTAAGCTGAGGTTTTCATAGAGGCGCTGCTCGCCATCCACCGGCGGGGTGATAGTGTCGAAACGCACCACCGCATGCAGGCCTAAACGCGCCAGTACTTCACGCCAGGCTGATTCGCGCTGCTCTGGGCTATTAACAAAGTTCAGCACTGGTAATAAGGGCTTGCCGCACATGGCTAAGATCGCCAGTTCATCGCGGTACTTAGCCAGCACTGGTTCGCGGGCATCAATCACATAAAAACCAGCGTCCGATTGCAGCAACTGGCGCAGGACTTTGGCTTCTTGCTCAAAACGCTGGCGGGCTTCGCTACTGCTCAGAAACCGCTCAATCAGTTCAGGACCATCTAAGCGTTCACCGCTGCGCGGTAGCTGTTCAATATATTCATACAGCGCCACAGCATCTTCAAAACCGGGCGTATCGTAAAGCTCAATCAGTGCTTCACCATCCACGGATAAACGTGCGCCTTCCACATGCTGAGTGGTACTGGGGCGGTGCGAGATTGCTCCGAAGCCGACATCACGGGTCAGGGTGCGCAGTAATGAGGTTTTACCCACATTGGTATGGCCGACCACGGCGAGCTTTAAAGGTGCTAAAGATTTATTCATCGCCATGCTCCAACCATGCCCAAGGCGCGGCGCGGTGATGGGGTAGCTGTAAGTTATCTAACTGTTCCTGCCAATTATGTAAACGCTCATCTGCAGCCTCAGTGGGCAGTAGCCAAATTTGTGTGTGGGCCGCAGTGCGTGATAACTCGGCAATTAAATGCAGTGTGCCACGGTCAGCCGAGCGTTGTGGATTACAGGCAATCAGTAAGCGTGCCGGTGGATTTGCACCAAGTTGTTCAAGCATTGAGCGGCGCTGTTCGCGTGTATCAATAATACCCGCGTCCACAACTTGCTCAGGTAATGAGGGTGGCCAGTCGATGCTGTCATCTAATTCAATGCCCAGTAGCACGGCTGCATGCCCCGACAGCTGTGCGCCACGTGTGCTGATAGGTAAGGTGTCAGGTGCCGCATCAATTACGCCAAGGCGCTCGCTGCTAGGCTGTACACGTTGTTGAAAAATCTGCCATACAGGATCGTCAGCATTTAAGCGTAAGCGCTTTACAGCGTAACGCCAGCGCCATTCACAGAGCAGACTGCAGATTAAGCGCGGCACAATGCCGTAAATCAAGAGCATACCCAGTAGCCAGCTGGCCCAAATGTGCCGAGCGTGTTCATCTTCCAGAGCGTGCAGGCCGCTGCGCTGAATCAGCTCACTATCGGGGACCGAAAAACCCAGCCAGGCAGCTGGACTACCGAGGTTACTGACCAACATCACAAAGGAATCACTGGCGACAATGGTGGATTCCCAGACAAAGCCATAGCGGCGAGTGGCGAGTAGGGCAATTAAGGTTAAAAAGGCTGTACATAAAGTAATCAACCACCAAGCATGCAAAACCCGCCCTAAACCCCAGCGCAGCAGGTTATGGCGTTGTAATAAAACCAACAAAGCCGGTGCCAGCTGCGCCGCTTTGGCATCACGGGCCAGCTTATTACTTAACCAGAGCCAGGCGTGGCTGAGCGGTGAGCTGGTGTGCTTGGAGAACAGCATGCTAAAGCACCAGACCAGCAAGCTCACTAGGTTTAAACCTATTAATCCAGCCAGCGCCCAAAAAATATTAATCGCCAACGGCGTACCACTGAGAGCGGTTTTTGCCAGTACAACGCCGGATATGATCGCACTGAAAATAAATAACCAGAGTGCAAGCTTGGCGCCTTGCAGCCAATGCTGTAGAGCAGTGATTAATCCATCGCGTTTGGCTAAAAACAGCCCACGCACTTGCAAACGCTCAGCCAGTGAGCCTTGTGTGGTGCGGGCAATACGGCAGGCTTCACTGTCTTCGAGCAGCCCAGTGTGCTCCTCGCGTAAACGCACGGTTTCGCAGAGCCAGAGTTTTTGTAAAGGTGAGAGTGCGTCAGTCACAAGCATTCCATTGAGTCACAGTAATAGCACCATTGTGCCTGATAACGCCGCCTGAATAACGCCAAGGCAGTGTAAATCCTTTAAGATAGAAGGACAGTCTTCATTATTTTAAGAGAGCATTGTTATGCAGGATATTTTGCCAGTCAGTTTAATTGTCGCGGCAACGCGCAATCAAGTCATTGGTCGTGACAATGATATGCCGTGGCATTTACCGGCAGATTTACGCTATTTCAAACAACGCACACTGGGTAAGCCGATTATTATGGGGCGTAAAACTTGGGAATCCTTAGGCCGTCCTTTACCCGGTCGTTTAAATATTGTAATCAGTCGTCAGGCCGATACCGTGCTTGAGGGCGCTGAAGTCTTTGCTGATCTTCAAGCAGCGATCGTGCGTGGCCAAGCCTGGGCAGCCGAGCAAGGTGTCGATGAAGTGATGGTGATTGGTGGCGGACAGTTGTATCAACAAGCTCTAACGCTAGCGCAGCGCGTGTATTTAACGCGTATTGATCTTGAACTGGAAGGCGATACATTTTTCCCCGTACTGGATGCGCAGCAGTGGCAGCAAACGGATGCACAAAAGCATCCGGCTCAAGAGCAAGAGCCGGGTTATACCTTTGAAGTCTGGCAGCGCACGCACAACTAAGCTGAAGAACAGCGACCTAGCAAATAGCCTGATAAGCGTCCGCATCTAACAGTTGCTGCAGTTCGTCAGGGTTGCTGGGTTGTAAGCGATAAAACCAGCTTTGATAGGGATGGGTATTCACCCCTTCTGGTACTTCGGTTAATCCCTCATTGACTGCAATCACAGTACCGCTAATCGGTGCATGAATATCTGATGCAGCTTTGACGGATTCAACCACACCCACAGCTTGAGCTGCGGTGAGCGTGCTATCGAGTGCGGGTAACTCTAAAAATACGATATCACCTAAAGCTTCTTGCGCATGATCGGTAATACCGACACTCACTGTGCCATCTGTTTCCAGGCGTGCCCACTCGTGAGTACTGGCATAACGTAAATCGGCTGGGATTGTGCTCATATTATTAATATCCTTAGCAGGTGCAATGCGAGTTTTTATATTTATGTGTTGATTATCAGCTTATAGAATTAACATCTTTGGCCATAATCAGCATCATCAGGGTTCAACTAAAAACAGTGCTTGATCCGGTCATTTATAAATTATTAATGCTGTCCAAACAAGATCAAATTAGAATTTTACCTTCACGTACAAAACGTGGTTTAACGATGCGTACAGGGAACCACTTACGGCGGATTTCGACTTCAGCACGATCAGCAGTGCCGATCGGCACACGGGCCAAAGCAATGGCTTTACCCAGTGTTGGTGAAAAACTACCGCTGGTGATCACGCCATTGGTCTGGTTATTAATACGCACCGGTTGACCGGCACGTAATACACCGCGCTCTTCCAGGACTAAACCAACCAGCTTTTCAGTGATACCTTGATCTATTTGTGTCTGTACAGCGCTGCGCCCGATAAAATCACGCGATTCAGGCTGCCAGCACAACAGGTCATCCATATTAGCCACCAGCGGTGAAACCTGCTCATTGGTCTCGAGACCGTGCAAGTTGAAGCCGGCTTCAAGACGCAGTGTGTCACGCGCACCAATCCCAATCGGGGAAATACCTGCACCCACTAGCTCATTGATAAAATCGATGGCTTGTGGGGTCGGCAGCATGATCTCAATGCCATCTTCACCGGTGTAGCCGCTGCAGGAAATCAGCCAGTCGCCGTCCAGCGCCGCCTGATGATGCTGTAATTTTTGAATCGATTTAGCACGTGATAATTTAACAATACTGGCTAGACGCTCGCGGGCTAATGGGCCTTGAATTGAAAACAAGCATAAGTCATTGCGCCATGCGGCTGAACAAGCAAAATCTTGCGCATGCTGTTCAAGCCAGGCTTGGACACGCTCACGGGTGACGGCATTACCGACAATGCGATAGCCCGTTTCAAGACGAAAGACCATCACATCATCAATCACACCACCGTGTTCATTGAGCAGGAGGCTGTGTTGTGCGTGGCCAGTCGCCTCTAATAATGCAACATCATTGCTCAGCATATGTTGTAAAAATGCTTGAGCTTGGGCACCTTGAATATCAAAAATACTCATATGAGAGATATCAAACACGCCGCACTCGTTGCGTACGTGGTGATGCTCTTCCACTTGCGAGCCGTAATGTAACGGCATATCCCAGCCGTTAAAATCAACCATTTTTGCACCCAGGGCCAGGTGCATATCATACAAGGGGGTACGCAATCCCATGGGATCTCCTAACTGGTCAAACGCAGTGTTTGTACCTGTGGGTAATTCAATCGGAGCACAGTGTAGCGATGTTGTTTAGCTGCTGCACTGATGATTGTAAGTATAGCCTGTGATTTTACAAAGACTAGATTAGTGCCCTGGACGATGTGCTGAGCGGCGAATCAATAGAATCACCGGCAGTAATCCAACCAGCACTAATGTCAGAGCGGGTAACGACGCTCGAGCCCATTCGCCCTCACTGGTCATTTCAAAAATCCGCACCGATAAAGTATCCCAGCCAAAGGGTCGCATCAATAAGGTGGCGGGCATTTCTTTGAGCACATCAACAAAAACCAGCAGCGCGGCCGATAAACTACCGGGCAACAATAAGGGTAAATACACGCGACGAAACAGGGCTATACCGCCGACACCTAAACTACGTGAAGCCTCGGGCAGCGAGGGTTTAATCCGTGCTAGCGCACCTTCAAGTGGGCCATGAGCCACGGCCATAAAGCGAATTACATAGGTTAATAGCAGCGCACTTAAGCTGCCCAATAAGATCGGCCGTCCTGAGCCGCCCAGCCAAGTTGACAAGGGAATAACAGCATTTTCATCCAGATAGCTGAATGCCAGCATTAGAGCTACCGCCAAGACTGAACCGGGTAAGGCGTAGCCTAAGTTAGCAAAACCCACCAGCGCCTGCATGGGCCGTGTTGGCGTCATACGTTTAGCAAAGGCCAGTAATAAGGCTGCAGTGACAGTGAGGGCGGCTGCCATCAAGCCTAAGTAGAGGGTATGAGTAATCAGCGCGGTATAGCGTTCATCTAAGTCAAAACGACCACGCTGCCAAAACCACGCCAACAATTGCAGCACTGGAATAACAAAGGCGCAGAGAAAAACCAAGCCGCACCAGCTGACGGCTAAAGCGGCTTTCCAACCGCGTAATGTGTAGAGCGCTTTACCGCGTGGGCGTTCATTGCTTGGGCGTATGGCCCCGCGTGCGCGTTGTTCAGAAAAGATCAGAACGGCGACAAACAGCAGCAGTAAACTAGCCAATTGTGTTGCGCTGGATAAACTAAAAAAGCCATACCAGGTTTTATAAATAGCGGTGGTGAACGTATCAAAGTTAAATACTGATACAGCACCAAAGTCGGCTAAAGACTCCATCAGCGCTAGGGCAATACCGGCACCAATTGCAGGGCGAGCAACCGGTAAAGCGACGCGCCAAAAGGCTTGCCAAGGTGTTAAGCCTAAGACCCGTGCGGCTTCCATAAAGCCCTTACCTTGAGCTAAAAATGCAGTACGGGCTAACAAATACACATAGGGGTAAAACACTAAGGTGAATACAGTAATCACCCCGCCGGTCGAACGTACCCGAGGGAATTGAATGCCACTGCCAAACCATTCACGCATTAAGCTTTGTACGGGGCCGGCATAATCTAATAAGCCGACAAAGACAAAGGCCAGAACATAAGCAGGGATGGCAAAGGGCAGCATCAACGCCCAATCCAACCAGCGTCGCCCGGGAAACTCACAGAGACTGGTCAGCCAAGCCAAGCTGACACCCAAAAGAGTCACACCAATCCCCACACCAGCGATCAAAATGACAGTGTTGGAGATCAGGCGCACCATTTGGGTTTCCCACAGGTGATTCCAGATTTGTGTATCGACAGAGTGCCAACTCAGCAATAAGACACTGATCGGTAAACAGACCAGAGCAGCAAAAAAGAAGGCAATTGGATACCAGCGACGCTGTGCAGGAAGAGCCACAAAAAACCTCGTTCAATCAGTAACGCGTATAAGCAACATGGCGCAGTATAACCGCATGAACTTATTTTGCTGCTGTATACTTTTTTGTAGTGCGGTGAGCCTGTGCTGTAAATGATGGGCTGGCGTGCTTTGTTAGCCTACACAGCCCATGATTGATGCGGTTTTTATAGTGTTGATAAACAGGCTGAAAATTGTGTAGCTAAGTTTTTCAGCAATTGCTCATAGCCATCTGCAGTAATCTCAACTGTGGTGCCTAGAGCATCCAGTTCCGCCAAAGTGACGGGTAAACCATCTGCCAAGGTGTGCGCCAAAGCCGGCTGCATCGGTGGCTCGCTAAAGACACAGCTTGGGCCTGCTTGTTTTAAGCGTGTGCGCATTTGACTGACGTGTTTAGCACCCGGCTGTAATTCATGTGATATAGCAAAGACGCCAGCATGCGTTAAACCATAGGCTTGCTCAAAATAGTTAAAGGCTTCATGAAAAACAAAAAAGGATTTACCCTGCAATGGTTCTAGTTGCTCTTTGAGTTGCTGATCCAATAGGTCTAGACGTTGACTAAATGCTTCAAGGTTGGCTGCATAAACTGTTGCGTTATCTGGGTCACGTTCGCTTAAGTCAGCACTCATACGCTGTGCAATCACTTTGGCATTATGCGGTAGCAGCCATAAGTGAGTATCGATTGCGCCGGGCAGGTGAGCGTGGTCATGCTCAACTAATTGCTTAGCATGGCCGTGCTTATGGTCATGCTGATGTGCATTGGCAAAGTGTTGTACATGTAAATCAGGCAAATTTTGCGTAGCAACGCTGAGTTTACTACGTTGTTTAAGCATACGGGGCAAGAAATTTTCTAGATCTGGGCCGATCCAGTAAAATAAGTCCGCTTTATCTAAACGCTTGGCATCAGAAGGGCGCAGCACAAAATAGTGTGGTGAGGCACCGGGTGGTAGCAGGACTTGCGGTTCTCCTTGGCCATCTTGAACGGCAGCAGCAATCAACTGCAAGGGCTTAATACTGGTTAAAATCTGCACCTGCGCTTGAGCGCTGATACCCCATAATGTTAAACAGCTGATCAGCAATAAACGAAACACTGCAGTACACTCCATGAGTAAAGGGTAATATAATAACGTCTCTTTAAGAAGGATGCTGCTGTTATGTTAAAAACATCAACGCTGTGCCACTCACATGACCACCATAAAGAATGCATCAGCCAAGCGCTGGAATCGGCTGAAGAGGTCTGTGCGCAACGGGGTGTGCGTTTAACACCGCTGCGTAAGCGTGTTTTAGAGTTGGTTTGGCAAAGCCATAAGCCGCTCGGTGCTTACGATATTTTAGACATGTTAAGTCGTGAAGATGATCGTCGTGCGGCGCCACCTACGGTATACCGTGGTTTGGATTTTTTATTGGAAAACGGTTTGATTCACCGTTTGGCCTCACTCAATGCCTATATTGGTTGCAGTCACCCTGAAGTGGCGCATGAAGGCTATTTTATGATTTGTCAGCAGTGCAATAACGCCTATGAGCTTGCTCAGCATACGGCGATTGATGCTGCTATTGCTCAGGAAGCCGAGTTGATGGGTTTTGCTGTGGAAACGCAGACGGTTGAAATTCTAGGCACCTGTGCTGAATGTCGAGCGCAAGTATGACCCAGTCACTATTACTGCGTGCTGAAAAGTTAAACTTAGCATTCGCTGAGCAGAGGGTGTTAATTGATGTCGACCTTGAGCTGGCTGCCGGTGAGATTGTCACCATTGTTGGACCTAATGGTTCGGGTAAAACCTCATTGGTGCGAGTGTTACTGGGTCTGGTGAAAGCTGACTCAGGAAGCTTATGGCGTGCGCCCAACTTGCGGATTGGCTATATGCCGCAAAAGCTTGAGGTGCATGCCACTTTACCGCTGTCGGTGTTGCGTTTTTTACGCTTAGTACCAGGTGTCAGTCGTGATGATGTGATTTCTGCGCTTGAAGAAGTGGGTGCAGCTAAAGTGTTAAACAGTCCCTTGCAGCGTATTTCTGGCGGTGAACTGCAGCGCGTGTTGCTGGCACGCGCCTTATTGCGCAAACCACAATTATTGGTGCTCGATGAGCCGGTGCAGGGGGTTGATGTCAATGGTCAGCTAGAGCTGTACCGTTTGATTGGAGAACTGCGTGATCGCTATGGTTGTAGCGTGCTGATGATCTCTCATGACTTGCACTTGGTGATGCGTTCAACCGATCGGGTGATTTGCTTAAACCGTCATGTCTGTTGTTCCGGTTTGCCAGAGCAGGTCAGTAATGATCCTTCTTTTGTCGAGTTATTTGGCTCGCGTGCTGCCAGTGATCTGGCGGTCTATCACCATGATCACGATCATAAGCATGATTTAAACGGCTGTGTGGTAACGCCGAAAACTCACCAACATGGGCCGGACTGTACACATGCCTGATTTTCTTTTATATGCGCTTATCGCCGGTCTTTTATTAGCGCTAGTCGCGGGTCCATTAGGGGCCTTTGTAGTGTGGCGACGTATGGCCTATTTTGGCGATACTTTGGCACACTCAGCACTCTTTGGTGTGGCGCTGGGGTTGCTGTTTGATATTAATCTAGCCTTAGCAGTGATTGTTGGCTGCTTATTGCTGGCCTTTGTTTTAGTCGCCTTACAGCGTCGCCAGCCCTTAGCCTCAGATACCATCTTAGGTATTTTAGCCCACAGTACATTATCGCTGGGTTTAGTCACTTTAAGCTTTATGGAGTCGGTACGAGTCGACTTAATGGGCTATTTATTTGGTGATTTATTAGCGGTCAGTGCGATTGATCTTGTCTGGATTGGTGTCGGCAGCGCCGTGGTTTTGCTCTGTATTATTGCTTTATGGCGTCCCTTACTAGCGATTACTGTGCATGAAGAGCTGGCCGAAGTTGAAGGTCTGCCTGTGGCAAAGTTGCGCTTAGTGCTGATGGTGTTGATGGCGCTGGTGATTGCCGTGGCGATGAAAATTGTTGGCGTGCTGCTGATTACCTCGTTATTGATTATTCCTGCCGCTGCAGCGCAACGGCACTCACGCAGTCCTGAGCAAATGGCGGTGGGTGCCACCCTCGTTGGCATACTGGCTGTGTGCGCGGGTTTAGCCATGTCATGGCATTACGATACGCCAGCTGGACCTTCGATTGTGGTGTGTGCGGCGGCGGTATTTTTAATCAGTTTTATGGTGCCGCGCCGCGCTTAATGGCACTCTATACTGGAACTACCGCACACTAGTGCGGTAAAAACTCTAGATACTGAATGATCTAAGGACACCAGCCAGATGAATAAAGCACTGACTATGACGTTTCTTGCAGCACTGTCATGCACTACCGTTGCCTGTGCAACAGGTTCGCATACGCAAAGCGCCGCAATGCCAGCCTTAGAGGATGTTGCACCTTTTCCAGCAGCGCAAACAGGGCACACCCGCCATGTGATTTGGCTGGCTGAAAAAGATAATGAAGACCTGTTAAAAGTTGAATTGGTACCTGGCCAGATCCTGCAAACAGACTGTAATACCCGTAGCTTAATGGCGACTTTAACCACTCAGGATTTGTCTGGTTTTGGTTACACTTACTATGAAGTGAGTGATGTGCAAGGCCCCATTGCAACCATGATGGCCTGCCCTGAAGGCACTGAGAAACAAGCCTTTGTTGCTGTGCAAGGTGATAACTACACCCTGGCTTACAACAGCAAACTGCCTATTGTGGTCTATGCGCCACAAGATCTTGAAGTGCGTTACCGCATTTGGACCGGCGACACAGAGTTGCAATCAGCCGTCGCACAGTAATATCCGCACCACCTTGCTCAGCACAGTTTAACCCTGTTTAGTTTTCGCTGTGCTGAGTAGTACCTTCTGCATCATTCCAGAGCAGTGTAGACTGCCAGCTGATTTTTTGGTTGGGGATGCATTGTATGTCACCTTTAATAGGGCGCAGTTTATTTGCCTTGAGCTTACTTTTTGTCTTAAGTGCGTGCCAGAGTACGAATCAACAGTATATAGAGCCTGTGATTGATGAGTTTGCTGTAGCTGAGTTGGTTTTCGATACGCATTTAGCCGAGCAGCAATTGGGCTCAGCGGGTCAACAACTGGAGAGTTTGCGTGAAAACCATCCAGATGAACCGCGTCTTGATGCGCTACAACAGCGTTTGGCCACAGCATGGCTGCAAACCGGTGAGCAGGCTTTAAAAGAGGCAGATATTGATACGGCCAGTGCTGCGCTGACTCAAGCCAAGCGTTTATTACCGCAAGCTCCGGCCTTAACTGAAGGCTTAAGCAGTGCTTTGGCTGCAGTTGAAGAAGCAACTGTTGAGCCTGCAGTGGTTGTGCCGCCACCGGTGCAGCGCTCCAAGCCAGCGCCTAAAAAGCCGGCAGTAATCAGTCAGCCGCAACTTCAGTCTCAAGAGAAGCCTGAACCTGTAGAGCAAGTAGCACCTATATCGCCTGAGCGCAGTAAACTGAAGGCGCGTATCCTCGATGTGAATGCACCCTACACGCTGGTGCCGATGCCGATGTTAACTGCGCGTAATAATCATCAATTAGGGCGTCTACTGGATGATGTGGCAGCTGATGTAGTGAAGTTTCGTGCTGCGGTGACTATTGAAGTCGCAGATACTCGTGATTTTCATTGGGTTGCGGCATTACTTTCTACGCGAGTTAAAAAGCTGGATGCCAGCTTTAAGCCGCGTTTACAGGAAGTGATTCGCAGTGATCAGCCGGCGCAGTTGATTATCACACCGAATAAACTGTTCTAACGATAGAATTTAAAAGAACTTTTCATGCTAAGCGATGCTGGGCATACTCAGCTTCAGCATCGCTTTAACAAGGTTAACCTGTGATTGAATTCCACGATGTGCATAAAGCCTATGCTGTAAATGGACAAGCTATTGTTGCTTTACAACCCAGCTCTTTGCAGGTACATCCCGGCGAGATTTTTGGCCTGATTGGTCACTCTGGAGCGGGCAAAAGTACACTGCTACGTTTAATTAATCGTTTAGAAGAACCTAGCGGTGGGCGTATTGTCGTCGATGGTGTTGATGTGACTGCCTTGGATGCACAAGGCTTACGTCATTTTCGCCAGCGTGTGGGGATGATTTTTCAGCATTTTAATTTGCTGGCTTCAAAAACCGTGGCCAATAACGTTGCTATGCCCCTTAAACTGGCCGGTGAACTGAGTAACTCGCAGATCAAACAACGCGTCAGTGAGTTACTCGCACGCGTGGGTTTAAGTGATCATGCTAATAAGTATCCAGCGCAATTGTCCGGTGGGCAGAAGCAGCGTGTGGGTATTGCGCGTGCCTTAGCCACTGATCCGAAGATTTTACTCTGCGATGAAGCCACCAGTGCGCTGGATCCACAAACCACCGGCCAAGTTCTACAATTACTGGCTGAGATCAATCGTGAGCTGGGTCTAACCATTGTGTTGATCACCCATGAAATGGATGTGATTCGTCGTGTCTGTGATCGTGTGGGTGTGATGGACGCTGGAGTGATTGTTGAAAGTGGTTTAGTCAGCGATGTATTTTTACATCCTCGACATGCCACTACGCAGCGTTTTGTGCGCGAATCTGCAGGTGATGCTGATCTATCGCAGGACGAAGAATATCAGCAGATCAGTGGGCGAATTGTGCGTATAACCTTTCTGGGTGAAGCCACTTACGCACCCTTATTGGGGCAGATTGCCCGTGATACTGGGGTGGATTACAGTATTCTTGCTGGACGTATTGGTCGTATTAAAGATCAGGCTTGTGGTCAACTGACCTTAGCGCTGACCGGCGGTCAAGAGCAATTAGCCGAACAACAACTGCGTGCTGCGGGTGTGCATGTCGAGGTATTACGTCCATGAGTGATTTACTGATTCATATTGATTGGTATGAGATTTGGCAGGCCACACTCGACACTTTACTGATGCTCGGCGGCTCGTTGATCTTTACGGTGATTTTAGGTTTGCCGGTGGGGATTGTGCTGTTTTTAGTTGGTCCACGGCAAATGTTTGAGCATCGCACCTTTTATACATTGTTGTCATTTGTGGTCAACGTGCTGCGTTCCTTACCCTTTATTATCTTATTGATCGTGATGATCCCGATTACTGTGGTGATGACAGGCACATCCTTGGGAGTGGCGGGCGCTATTCCACCCTTGGTGATTGGTACCACACCGTTTTTTGCCAGGCTGGTGGAAACGGCATTACGCGAAGTTGATCGCGGTATTATTGAAGCCACGCAAGCGATGGGCGCAACCACTTGGCAGATTATTTTTAATGCATTATTGCCCGAAGCGCGCCCCGGTATTATTGCTGCTACCACAGTCACGGCTATTACTTTAGTGTCCTATACCGCGATGGCGGGCGTGGTGGGGGCTGGTGGTTTAGGGGATTTAGCGATTCGCTTTGGTTATCAGCGCTTTCAAACTGATGTGATGGTGGTGACAGTGGTTTTATTATTGCTACTGGTGCAGGTACTGCAAAGTGTCGGTGATCGTCTTGTGTTACGGTTTTCAAGAAAATAACGAAAAGTAGCCGTTGTACGGCACATTATTGATGGATTTGGAGCATTCTTATGAAAAAAACATTACTGGCTTTAGCTGCACTGAGTGTTTTCGCTGTACAGGCTGAGCCGTTAACCGTTGCTGCTACACCGGTACCGCATGCGGAAATCTTAGAGTTTTTAAAGCCTGCTTTAGCTGAGCAAGGTGTTGAGTTGGACGTTAAAGTCTTTACTGACTATGTGCAGCCTAACGTGCAAGTTGCTGAAGGTCGTTTAGATGCGAACTTCTTCCAACACCAGCCCTACTTGGATGAGTTTAATAAAACTAAAGGTACCACCTTAATCAGTGTTGCGGGCGTGCATATTGAGCCCTTTGGTGCCTATTCCAGCAAAATTAAACAGCTGGATGATTTAAAAACCGGCGCCAGTGTGGTGATTCCTAACGATGCAACCAATGGTGGTCGTGCTTTATTGCTACTGCAAACTGCAGGGGTGATTAAGCTGAAGGACGATGCAGGCATCACTGTAACGCCACGCGATATTGCTGAGAATCCTAAAAAGATTAAAGTGCGTGAACTGGAAGCTGCAACCTTGCCACGTGTGCTCAATCAAGTGGACTTAGCCTTGATCAACACCAACTATGCACTGGAAGCTGGTTTAAATCCCAATAAAGATGCGTTAATCATTGAAGGTGCTGATTCACCTTATGTGAATATTTTAGTGACGCGTGAAGATAATAAAAATGCTGAAGCGGTACAGAAATTAGTCAAAGCGCTGCACAGTGATGAGGCCAAAGCCTTTATTAATGAAAAGTATAAAGGTGCGGTTGTACCAACCTTCTAAGCTGATTTTTTCGTACACATAAAAAACCCAGCCGAAGCTGGGTTTTTTATTAAGCGCAGTAACGATTAACGACGTGGTGCAACAGCTTTGTCATCATGTGAGATGGTGACTTCAACACGGCGGTTCATCGAACGTGACGCTGATGTATTGTTATCAGCGACAGGGTACTCTTTACCGAAACCAATAGTGTTCAGGTTATTGCTATTAACGCCTTCGCGAACCAGTGCCCGCTTGACAGCTTCTGCACGGCGCTCAGATAGTTGCAGGTTATAGTCTGCAGAACCTGTGCTATCGGTGAAACCTTCGATCAGCACTTTACGTGTTGGGTTATCACGTAAAAACTCTGCTAATTGGCGTATGTTCTTGTGTGCTGCTGGTTTTAATTCAGACTTATCTAAATCAAAAAGCACATCACCAAAGGTGACGAGTGAGCCACGCTCAGTTTGTTTAGCGTTGAGTTTATCTTGTAAGAGTTTGATTTCTGTTTCGCGTGCATCCAAGATCGCTTGAGCACGCTCACCTGCTTTATTTTTCAGCTCTTTTTCACTATTTTTTAGAGCAATTGTGTGTTTTGCTAACTCAGCACGCTGAGAGGTGAGGTAAGCCAGTTGATTGACGTTATCTTCTTTTTTACCTTCGCGGTAAGCTTTGTCTGCTGTATTGAGCATGTTAACAGCATCTTTAGTTTCTAAAGGTGCGAGTTTTAAAGCTTCTGGGCTGTTTTGTAATTGAGCTACATTTTCACGAGCTTGCTCTAAAGCAGTGTTTGGTTGGTTGGCACAAGCAGTAAGGCCAATGCTTAAAGCAAGTAGGCTAGGAATAACGATTAATTTACGCATAGGGTATATCCTTGATTTCTATAAAGTTAGCGGGCAATGGGTTGCGAAGTTACTTAACGCGTAAAATTTCTTTGCGTAGTTCTTCTACACCGCGTTTTGCATCTTCTACCGAACGCTGAACTTTTGCTGCTTGAGCTTTACGCTCAGCAACACGTGCATCCCACTCTGCTTGTTCTGCTAGAGCTTGAGCTTTTTTGTAGTCTTTCTTAAATTCTGCATTTTCTGCATCATGTAATTTTTTGCGTGCAGATTGCATTTCTACTGGTGCAAACTCAATCGCTCCTGCAGTTTCTGCGGCATTGAGTGCTTGATTTGTTACAGCCATTTGTGCTGTTGGTGGATGACCAGCACAGCCTGCTAAGGCTAATACGCTACTGGCGGCCAAAAGAACAAATAAGGACTTAGGTTTTTTAAAAAAAGTTTTTGTTTGCATAGTATTGAGCTCCATTGGACTTATATATTTTCAAGCATTGAAAAAATCCATTTAGTTGAAAGCAACCGCTACAGTTGTTTGGCTGCATGCTCCCAAGAAAACTCTGTCTCTTTAAAACGCCTTGGTAAATTCATAAATTTCAGACGAACTGTATATTTTTCTGTCTAGCTAAACAATAACAAATTTAGACCAGATTGTTATTTATTTTATCATATAAATAGTATTGCACAGTAAAGCTCGCAGTTTCTAATGATCTATGCGT
>DASRNZ010000009.1:0-3000 GCA_035647155.1 Thiopseudomonas sp. | reverse complement strand
CCACCTCTTATGTACGCAAACACGGCATGGTCAGCGACACTCAAAGTGCAGCAACTAAAAGCAAAATGCTAGTGATGGGTATTGCTTTAGCATTGCTGGCGCTACCACTGCTGCAAGACAAAACCCTACTGGTACTCTTGGCTTGGGTAGCTATTTTAGCGGCCTATCGTGGTGTTTTGAACAAGCGATTGGGCGGCTATACCGGGGATACCCTCGGTGCTGCAGTCGAAATTCAAGAAGTGGTGCTGTTAGTGGCGTTAACTTTATAAAACTGAGCAGCACTTGGGGAAAGTGTTGCTTGATACACACCGGCAAGCCCCAGATAGGCTTGCCTTTGCTAGAACATCAGGCTGAATTACTTAGCCATATTCTTGTTCCATGGCATCACTAGCAGCATACGCGCCAAGCCACAGAAGCCCGTCACGCCAGCCATAATCAAGCCGGCACCGACAAAACCAGACAGTGCATACCAACCCGGTGCAACGAATGTACCTAAAAGCACGCCGCCTAGAATCATTGAGCCGGCACCAATTTGCACTTGGCGTTGCAATTCTAAAGGCTGCTTAGAGTCTTTAATCACTGGGAAGCCTGCTTTTTTCCAGCCGTCTAGACCACCTTCCAGAATGTACACTTCACAGCTTGCACAGTTGTCCAACGCGCCCGCATTCATAATGGTGCGGTTACCTGAGTTACAGTGAAAAATAACAGCATTCGCCTCGTTATTGGGCATACCCTGACTATTCAGCTGCTCCATTGGCATATGTTTCGCAACGGCAATATGCTCACGGGCATATTCATCAGCGCCACGAATATCAACCAATACTGCACCCTGTGCCAATAATTCCTGCGCAGCCTGCGGCGTTAATACTTTACCGGTCATAAGTCACCCTAAATAAATCTCAATATGTTCGATGCATGCACGCTGTGACTCATTGATCACCTCGCATGCATACCAATTAAATTCAATAACATATTATCATAATGTATATTGATATAATAAAGAAGCATTAACACCATATATTTTTATATTACAGCTGGATTGGCCTGCGTCCGGCTAAAGCATGACTCAGCGTACCGCCATCCACCATTTCCAACTCTCCGCCCATAGGCATACCGTGAGCGAGACGAGAAACAATCAGCTGCTTGTCGGCTAAAATCTGCGCAATATAGTGCGCAGTGGCCTCACCTTCCACAGTTGGGTTGGTGGCTAAAATCACTTCAGTGAAGTTGCCGTTATTCACGCGGCCAATCAACTCTGGAATACCGATGTTTTCTGGGCCTAAACCATCCAAAGGCGACAAATGGCCCTTTAAAACAAAATAACGCCCACGGTAACCCGTTTGCTCAACTGCATACACATCCACCGGTCCTTGCACAATACACAGCAAGCTTTCATCACGGCGCGTATCACTGCACAAATGACACACCTCTTCTTCACTTAAGCTGCGGCACTCACGGCAATACCCCACACCTTCCATCGCCTGACTTAAGGCTTCGGACAAACGCTGACCACCACTGCGATCACGCTCTAACAAGTGCAGAGCCATACGCTGAGCAGTTTTTTGCCCAACACCCGGCAGCACGCGAAATGCATCAATCAATTGACGTATTAAAGGACTAAACGACATAAGGTCTCAGCACAGTTGAATAAGATAACAGAGGGGATTTGACTGATGACTCACACCCGTACAACAGCCAATACAACAGATACGCACACAGACACTAGAAGCTAGCATCTGTGTGCGTGATAGCACTTAGAATGGCATTTTAAAACCTGGTGGTAATTGCATACCATCGGTCATACCCGCCATGCCTTCTTGACTGCTTTGTTCAACTTTACGCACAGCATCATTCACCGCTGCAGCGATTAAGTCTTCGAGAATTTCTTTCTCTTCTTGCAGCAAGCTATCGTCAATGCTGACACGGCGCACATCATGGCGACCGGTCATTACGATACTGACTAAGCCTGCACCGGACTGACCAGTGACTTCAGCATTGGCCAATTCTTCTTGCATTTTTTGCATCTTATCTTGCATTTGTTGAGCCTGTTTCATCAGGCCAGCCATACCACCTTTCATACGAGATTCCTTATATTGCTGAGTCTATGGGTTCAATACTATTGGCACTGATTCGAGCGCCAAAGGTGTCAATCAACTGCAATACTACAGGGTCTGCATGGATCGCTTCTTCTGCTTCTTGCTGTCGTTTTGCTTGCTTACGCAACAGCGCCAATGCTGGGGTTTCCTGCGTCGGCGTGTGCAATTCAATCTGTAACTCGACCGGTGCATCCAGCTGCTTATTAATCGCATCATTGATGCGCTGCAGTTGGGTGGGATTAAACAAAGCACTGTGGTTGGGGTCAAGGTGCAACAACCAAGTCGTCGCGTTTCTTTCAATTAATACTGTGTTAGCAGCAATACTTGAGGTCATTCCGGCTAAATTCAACTGTTCAAAGAATATTTGCCACTCTGCCGCCAAGCCAGAGGCCACTGGAATCTGCGGTTGCAAGTCAACGCCATCATTATTGGTCTGCATTGGCGCAGCATCATGGCTGCTGACACCAGACAAATCAGCGTAGTCCTGAAAATGACTGGTATCTAAATAGGCATCCTCATCATCACCTTCCGCAGCAAAGGCTTGACCGTAATCCTGTTCATAATCCGGCGCGGGCAGCCCATCATCTTGACTTGCAGCCACCACGGGCTCGGGTTCGGCCTGTGGCGCTGGCGCTACAACTGCGACTGATTCTGCTTGGCTCTCTGCCAATTGTGCAACAGGCTGCTGCCCTATTGCATCTTGTGCAGTTGGACTCGGCGCTGACTCAGCTTCGTCGTCAGGATGCGCTTCCCATGGTGCGCGGATATGTTCAAGCGCTGTCGCTGGCGTACTGATAGTCGCTACAGGCTCAACAACAGGCACGGTAGACACTGCCACTGCTTGAGTCGGCGCAACCTGCTCTGCTGCTACAACTGGCGCAGCTTCAATAGCACTGCCTTGTTC
>DASRNZ010000008.1:0-10124 GCA_035647155.1 Thiopseudomonas sp. | reverse complement strand
TGGTGTGGCTCTGCACGGTGGTTTGGTGCCTTACGGTGCAACTTTCCTGATGTTTATGGAATATGCGCGTAATGCGGTACGTATGGCTGCCTTAATGAAACAGCGCGTGCTGTTTGTCTACACCCATGACTCCATTGGTCTAGGTGAAGACGGCCCAACGCACCAGCCGATCGAACAGCTGACCAGCTTACGTACCACGCCGAATCTTGATACCTGGCGTCCATGCGATGCGGTTGAATCTGCCGTGTCCTGGAAGTATGCGCTGGAGCGCAAAGGCGGTCCAAGTGCATTGATCTTTAGTCGTCAGAATCTGGATCATCAAGAACGCAGTGCGCAGCAAATTGCTGATATCGAGCGCGGTGGTTATATCTTGAAAGATTGCGCAGGCGAGCCTGAGCTGATCTTGATCTCAACCGGTTCTGAAGTGGGTTTAGCGGTCAATGCCTATAACGCATTGACTGAAAAAGGCCATAAAGTACGGGTTGTGTCTATGCCGTGCACCAGCGTATTTGATGCGCAAGATGCTGAGTATAAGCAAGCGGTATTGCCCATCGAAGTCGGTGCGCGTATTGCCATTGAAGCGGCGCATGCAGACTTTTGGTACAAGTACGTTGGCCTTGATGGTCGCGTGATGGGTATGACCACCTACGGTGAGTCAGCGCCGGCGAGTCAGTTGTTTGAGATGTTTGGTTTTACTCTGGATGACGTGCTCAACGTTGCTGCAGAGTTGCTCGACGACGAATAAGCACAGCTTGTGTCATTGTTATACCGCGTAGAGCCAAGTGCTGTGCGCGGTTTCTTCAGTTAAAGGATTATCATGTCTGCACGCCCATTTCGAGTTGCACTTAATGGATACGGCCGTATCGGCCGTTGCGTGTTGCGTGCATTAAGTGAGCGCCACGGTGGCGCAAACTTTGAAATCATTGCGTTAAATGATGTGGCTGATCAAGCCAGTATTGAATACCTCACGCGTTTTGACTCCACGCACGGGCGCTTTCCCGGTGAAGTGCGAGTGGACGGTGATTGCCTGCATATTGATGGTGTCTGCGTGCAAGTCTTGTGTGCCAGTACGCCTGAAGAGATTGATTGGGCGGCGTTGGATATTGATCTGTTGCTCGAATGCTCAGGCCAATACACCACCCGTGCCGATGCCCAGCGTTTTCTCGATGCGGGTGTGCCGCGTATCTTGCTCTCGCAGCCGATGGCCAGCGCCGCTGATGTGGATGCTACTATCGTGTATGGCGTCAATCAAAGCGCGTTAAATGGCAGTGAAAAGATTGTCTCCAATGCCTCCTGTACCACTAACTGCGGTGTACCTTTGTTGCAGTTGTTGGAGCAGCAGATTGGCGTTGAACATGCTTTTATTAATACCATTCACTCAGCCATGAATGATCAGCCGGTCATTGACGCTTACCACCATAAAGACTTGCGCCGCACCCGCTCTGCGTTTCAGTCGGTGGTGCCGGTTTCGACCGGTTTAGCCCGTGGTATTGAGCGCTTGTTGCCGGAATTGACCGGTAAAATCCAAGCCAAAGCCATGCGCGTCCCTACGGTCAACGTATCCTGCTTAGATATCACCCTGCAGATGCAGCGTGATACCAGCATTACAGAAATTAATGCTTTATTTAAGCAGGCCGCAGCGCAGGGTGCATTGCAGGGTTTGCTTAACTATACCGAATTACCGCACGCCAGTTGCGACTTTAACCATGATCCGCATTCAGCTATTTTGGATGCCAGTCTCACGCGTATGAGCGGCCCACGCATGCTCAATATTGTCGCTTGGTTCGACAACGAATGGGGCTTTGCCAATCGTATGCTGGATGTGGCTGAACATTTTTTAAACGTTGCTTGTACCACTAACCGCTCAGTAAAGGACTGAAATTCATGACAGTGTTAAATATGACTGACCTTGATCTTACCAACCAACGCGTATTGATTCGTGAAGATCTGAACGTGCCAGTAAAAGACGGTGTTGTGCAAAGTGATGCACGGATTGTGGCGGCGTTACCCACCATCCGTTTAGCCTTGGAAAAAGGCGCGGCAGTGATGATTTGCTCACACCTTGGACGTCCTGATGAAGGGCAGTTTAGTGAAGAAAATAGCCTCGCTCCAGTGGCAGCTTACTTAAGTAAAGCACTGGGTCGCGACGTACCTTTAGTACGTGATTACCTGAATGGCGTTGCAGTAGCGCCTGGTGAGATCGTATTGCTAGAAAACGTACGCTTTAACAGCGGCGAAAAGAAAAACACCGATGCCTTAGCCCAGCAATACGCTGCGTTATGCGATGTATTTGTGATGGATGCCTTTGGTACTGCACACCGCGCACAGGGTTCGACCCATGGCGTGGCCAAGTTTGCCAAAGTTGCTTGTGCGGGTCCGTTGTTATCAGCGGAACTCGAAGCATTGGGTAAAGCTTTAGGTGCACCGGCTCAGCCCATGGCGGCGATTGTTGCTGGCTCGAAAGTGTCGACTAAGCTTGATGTACTGACCAGCCTGTCTGATTTGTGCGACCAGTTGATTGTGGGTGGCGGGATTGCTAATACTTTCTTAGCTGCGGCCGGTTTCCCGGTCGGAAAGTCTTTGTACGAAGCAGATTTGATTGATACTGCTAAAGCCATTGCCGCGAAAGTCAGCGTGCCATTGCCAGTTGACGTCGTTGTAGCAAAAGCTTTCGCAGCAGATGCGCAAGCAACAGTGAAAGCTGTGGCTGATGTAGCTGAAGACGATATGATTCTGGATATCGGCCCAGAGACCGCCAAGCAGTTTGCGCAATTACTGAAAAAATCAAAAACCATTCTCTGGAATGGCCCAGTCGGTGTATTTGAGTTTGATCAGTTTGCCAATGGCACCCAAGTGCTGGCGCAGGCGATTGCTGATAGCGACGCATTCTCAATTGCGGGCGGTGGTGATACGCTAGCAGCCATTGATAAGTACAATGTTGCGGATAAAATTTCGTATATTTCCACTGGTGGTGGTGCTTTCCTTGAGTTTGTCGAAGGCAAAGTATTACCAGCGGTCGCTATTTTAGAAGAACGCGCAAAGGGCTGATTGAGCCTGCGTGTTAACTGACAGTAACCGGTTTGCATAGTGTGAGCCGGATAGATTTTCATGACCTTGCGGGGAAAAAAATATGGCTCTTATTAGCATGCGTCAAATGCTTGATCACGCCGCCGAGTTTGGCTACGGCGTACCAGCCTTTAACGTGAATAACCTAGAACAAATGCGCGCGATTATGGAAGCAGCGGATAAAACCGACTCGCCAGTGATTGTGCAGGCTTCAGCTGGCGCACGTAAATATGCTGGCGCACCGTTTTTGCGTCACCTGATTTTAGCGGCAATTGAAGAGTTTCCACATATTCCGGTATGTATGCACCAAGACCACGGTACCAGCCCTGATGTCTGCCAGCGCTCGATCCAATTGGGCTTCTCATCCGTGATGATGGACGGCTCACTCGGTGAAGACGGAAAAACGCCGATGGACTATGACTACAACGTCGATGTCACCCGTCGCACTGTGGCTCTAGCCCACGCTTGTGGTGTGTCAGTGGAAGGTGAGTTGGGCTGCTTAGGTAGCTTAGAAACGGGTATGGCGGGCGAAGAAGACGGCATCGGCGCTGAAGGCGTATTGGATATGGAGCAAATGCTCACCGATCCAGAAGAAGCGGCTGACTTTGTTCGTCAAACCAAAGTGGATGCCCTAGCCATTGCTATCGGTACTAGCCATGGTGCGTACAAGTTCACTAAGCCACCGACAGGCGATACCTTAGCGATTGAGCGCATTAAAGAAATTCACAAGCGTATTCCTAACACACACCTCGTAATGCACGGTTCAAGCTCTGTACCACAAGAGTGGTTAGAGATTATTAACCAGTACGGCGGCGATATTAAAGAAACCTACGGCGTACCTGTTGAAGAAATCGTTGAAGGCATTAAGCACGGCGTACGTAAGGTCAATATTGATACTGACTTACGTCTAGCATCTACCGGTGCAATGCGTCGTCATATGGCATTAAACCCAAGCGAATTTGATCCACGTAAATTCTTTGCTGAAACCGTTGTAGCGATGCGTGATATTTGTATCAACCGTTACGAAGCTTTTGGTGCTGCAGGCCAGGCATCAAAAATTAAGCCGGTATCCTTAGAAGTGATGTATCAGCGTTACGCCAGTGGCGAGCTGTATGCAAATATAAAATAAGTTAACCGTGCTCAGAAACCCGCCCACTCTAGATAAGAGTTGGCGGGTTTTTTATTGACTGGAGGTTGTCACATAGCGCTATTTTGGGTTTATTCATGCTAGGTTGTTGTGTCGAAATTATCGTGTTTGATCGACATATAAAATTGTCATATCGAAATTATGCCGTTTCATCGACATATAAATCGCATATGTCGATGCGGTGTACATATCAGACTCTGTACGTGTATAGGCAACTAAGCCACAGTTGAAAGAATCATTACATCTCGAGTCAGGGGAGGGGTTATTCGTAATTTGTTTAATCCATGCATTAAAATGGCGATCAGATATTATCGGTATCCATACACTGGTAGAAAATACTGCATTTATCTCAGTGCTGTTTTATGATGGTTAGATTAACTTTGAATGTGGGGTGCCTTGCAAGGTGCTCCATAAGTTATTGAGTCTCTATGAAGTTGCTGCAAGTCCAAAGTACAGGCTTGGCCCTTTATCTCGTGAGTTTTGAGCATGATTGAATTCGATAAAATAGTCTCACATTCACGGACTGGCGAAGGCCAGATGTGTCCTGAGCGTCGTCAGCTCATTTATTCTTTGTTTGAAAAATATATCGACATGTTCTCGTCGCGTGATGACCTAGTAGGTTCATATTTTAGTGAGAACTTTACTGGCTTCTCTGGCAGTAGCGATGTATTGCTCACAAATAAAGCCCATGCTCTTGAAATGATTCAGCAGGATTTGTCTCAAGTATCCGAGTCCCTTGGTATTGAGATGCTGGAGTTAACATTGCAAGATCTGGCTGACGATGTTGTTGTCGCTACCGGATTTTTTCATCTGCACCTGCCGCTTGCTGATCCTTTTCTATCCGAAGAAATCTCTCGACTGGTTTTGATTTTTCGTTACGAACAGACGGATTGGAAAATTGTACACGCTGGGCTTTCAATTCCTTTTGCACCGACTCAGGGCGCTGAAATGTATCCGGTGTCTGCCATTGAAAAGCGTAATTGTGAATTGGAACAGATGATTGAGGTGCGCACCCAAGAATTGGCTCAAGCCAATAGACTCTTGCAAATACGCAGTGAGACTGACGGTTTAACTCAGATCAGTAACCGGCGCTATTTTGACTCGATGCTGAAAAAAGAATGGAAGCGCGGCCAACGCTTTGGTACAGAATTGTCAGTGATTATGTTGGATATTGATTATTTTAAAAAATATAATGACCATTATGGACATCTTGCTGGGGATAGCTGCCTCACGAAAATTGCTCAAGGATTAAACCAAGTCATGACTCGAGCAGCTGATGTAGTAGCACGTTATGGTGGGGAAGAGTTTGTGGTTCTGCTGCCAAATACAGATCAACAGGCAGCCCTTAGGGTCGCACAGCACCTACAAGAAACTGTTGTGTTATTAGCCATACCACATGCTCAATCGTCGTTCGGTATTGTGACTGTAAGCTTGGGTGTTGCCAGCTTAATACCGTCCGATCAATACCCAGCGGTAGAGTTGGTTAAGCTGGCTGATATTGCTCTTTATCGTGCTAAATCAGCAGGGCGCAATCGTGTCGAGGTGTATGACTGTGGGCTAATAGAAACATCTCTTTAAAGTGGCATTCGCCCGACAGGTTTACCCCTCCAAATTGCGCACGCGCTGCGCCAATATTGAAAAGTCAAAACGAACCTTAGTGGGTATCAATAACAGCAGCAGGGATATCGCGACAGGTATCAGCGTGGCCAGCAGAAATGATTCCAGCAAGTTGGTCGTCGGTGCGCCCGGCGATGGGAACATGATTAATCCAGCTGCTAATCCGCCCATGGTACTCAGCACGGCGTTATAGCTTTGATAGCGTGCGCTATAGAAACCAAAAAATACGGGGAAGGCTGCCGCACAACAGAGTAAATCCGCGAGTAAAAATAGATAGAGAATGCTGTAACCCTGTGATGCAACAATCAACACCGGCACCGATAGTACAATAATTAACCAGCGCGATAGTTTGAGTAAACTTGGGTTACTGAACTTGGGCAATAAACGACCGATATCAATTACAAATAGGCTGGTGAGGGCGCTAATGGTGGAGTCGGCGCTGCTCATAATCAGAGCTAAGCCAAAGGGCAGTAAGCCGATCGCAAGCCACAGTGGTGCATCTCTGAGTAGCACGCTAAACAGCGCTACCGAGCCGTCACCAGGTAAGTCGAGCCCGACAAAGGCTAGGCCAAATAGACCCATAATAAAGACAATCGGGAAAATCAGTAGACCACTGAGAATAAAGCCATTACGAATCACCCGATTGCTGCGTGCGGCAAAAATACGTTGCCAGGTGCCTTGGTAAAACAGCCCGGTGAGGACGACCGCAAGGAAAAATGTCAGGCCAGATTTTAAGCCATTCATATCAAAGGGGTTAAGTAGATGTGGAGCTTTTTCCTGCAGGCTGAGCACCATGGGTGTGATGCCTCCGCTGGCCTTCCAACCAAAGAACATCAGCACTAAGAGAAACGGAATAATCACCAGCATTTGCAAGCGGTCAGTAAAAATAGTGACGCGCAGACCGCCATACAGGGTGTAAATCAGCGTGGCGACCATCACTATAGTTGCGGTTTGCCACAGCGGTACCGGTGCCAGTAGCGCGACCATCTCCGCAATGGCAGTCAGCCCAGCGGTGAGGCTGATAAACATAAAGAAAATCATAATCACCAGCACAAAGGCATACATCACTCGGCCATAACGTCCAAGGACAAACTCAGTCAGAGTATGGCCTTCAGGCATCAGGGTGCGAATGCGTGGGCCGATTTGCGTCATGATTAAACTCGGCACCATCGAGCCTAAAGCGTAGCCGGTAATTGCGCCGATACCACCCCAAGTCGCGGCCTGCGCTGGACCAAATAAAATCCATGTGCCCAGCGTGGTGGCCAATAAAGTGAGGAGGGTGGAGGTGCTGCTTTGGCTATTACGTGCCACTAAAAAGTCATCCAGCTGATCTTGGGTGCGACGTGCGTAAATCAGGCCGGGCACAGCGAAAAGTATGGCGAAGACAATGAGCCAAGTTATTGCAGCGGAGGTGCTTAACATTCTTCTTCCTTGCCTGTCAGGCAGTAACGTAATCGCTTACTAGCGAACGAGCGGGACAGCAGCGAAGAAAGAGGGTGCGCACAGCTAAGCAGGTGACAGGCATTTTCCTTCCCTTCGTCGGCATTACCCGGATCAGGTTCGAAGGGTTACTGCAGAAAATGCAGAATCTCAGCCGTGGTTAGGCTCCCCTAGGATGGCGCACAGAGTATGAAGCTTAGCGTCACTTGTCAATTTACAAATTGTAGGTGCTACATTTTTGCTGATGTGTTGTGCTATGGTTTGCGCTCGGCACGGGGTGTCCTTTTTACAGGGCTGAGATAAAACCCGTTGAACCTGATCCAGTTCATACTGGCGAAGGGATGTCAGTTGCAGGTTAAGCTCCCCCTCTGTCTATCCATATCTTCGCCTCTTTTTTTGAGGTGTTTATGCAACATTCTTTTTCTTTTGATCAACAGCTGGTTCTGATTACCGGTGCTGCCCGTGGTTTGGGTGAACACTTAGTGCGTGCCTTTTTAGGCCAAGGGGCACGTGTGGTGATCAACTACTTCAACAGTGCTGAGGCTGCGCATAAGCTGGCCAGTGAAGCACCGGATAAGCTGTTAGTGGTGCAAGCGGATGTGACTGATAGCACAGCGGTGCAGGCGATGTTTGCTCAGGCCCGTGAACACTTTGGCATGCCAGTCACTACTGTGATTAATAATGCCTTACCGACTTTTTCCTTTAACGGTGATGCGCGTCCACGGGTGGAAGAACTACAGTGGCAGGATCTAGATCGCCAATTTGCCGGAGTGGTGGGTGGTGCACTCAATACCACAAAAGCGGCGCTGGCCGGTATGCGCGAAGTGGGTTTTGGTCGGATTGTGAATATCGGCACCAACTTATTTCAAAATCCTGTAGTGCCCTACCACGATTACACCGCTGGTAAAGCGGCGTTATTATCGCTCACGCGCACCCTGTCGCAAGATTTGGGCCCAGACAATATCACTGTGAATATGGTCTCCGGCGGTTTGCTGCGTACCACTGATGCGTCCTCGGCGACACCTGAAGAAGTCTTTGATTATATTGCGGCTAATACGCCATTGCGTCGGGTGACTACGCCGGCTGAATTTGCTGACTCTATACTTTTCTTTGCTTCGCCTTGGGCGCGTGCGGTCACTGGGCAGAACCTGGTGGTCGACGGCGGTTTGGTGAAAAACTGATGGCTATTTCAACAGCAGCGCAGCGCATGATGCATATCAATCTATTTATTATGGGCTGCGGCCACCATAAAGCGGCGTGGCGTCATCCTCATTCTGCGGTGGAGCAGTTGGGTGATATTCGTTATTACGAGCGTCTGGCGCAAACCGCTGAGCGTGGCAAATTGGATGCGGTATTTTTTGCTGATGGCGCGTCGGTGGGTAATGTCTCTGATGGCAGTCCATGGTTTCTGGAGCCACTGACCACTATGGCGGCGATGAGTCGTGCGACGGAAAAAATTGGCTTTATCAGTACAGTGTCGAGTACCTTTTATACGCCATTTCATGCGGCGCGTCTGATGGCGTCTTTGGACCATATCAGCAATGGCCGGATGGGCTGGAACGTGGTCACCTCGATGTTTGATGCTGAGGCACGCAACCATGGTTATCAAGCTATGCCGGGGCACGCTGAACGTTACCGCCGTGCTGAAGAATTTGTGCAATCGGTGCTCGGGCTGTGGGATTCATGGCGTGATGATGCGCTGCAATTCGATCGTCAGGGCCATTATGCTGATCCAGCCAAAGTACAGCCGATCAACCATGAGGGTGAGTTTTTCTTGGTGGACGGCCCACTCAATGTGCCGCGTCCGCCGCAAGGTCATCCGGTGCTGTTTCAAGCCGGTGCTTCGGAGCAAGGGCGCACTTTAGCGGCGCAATGCGCTGAAGCGATTTATGCTGTTGCTTATGATTTACCGGCCGCGCAGAGCTATTACCGTGATATTAAGCAGCGCGTTACAGCAGCAGGCCGCAGTGTTGATGTGCCGATTATGCCTGGGCTGGTGACTTATGTGGGCTCCACTGAAGCCGAGGCTTTGGCTAAACAACGCGAGCTGGATGAGCTGTTACCCTCAGAGGCCTCTTTGCGCCAGTTGGGTGTCTTTATTGAGCAAGATTGCTCCAATTGGGAATTGGATGCACCTGTGCCTAAGTTGCCATCAGCCGAAGAGTTTAAAGGGCCGCAAGGGCGCTATAACACTATCTTGCGCATTATCGAAACTGAACAGCCGACTTTACGACAATTGTTAGGTCGCTTAGCGGCGGGCGGTGGACACTGCACTATGGTGGGTACGCCAGAGCAACTTGCTGACAAGATGGAGCATTGGTTCCGCAACGAAGGCGCGGATGGTTTTAACTTGATGCCGCCATCTTTGCCTATGGGCATTGAGGACTTTGTTGATCAAGTGATTCCAGTGTTGCAGCAGCGCGGTTTATTCCGTACTGAATATGCGGGCTCCACTCTGCGTGAGCACTTAGGTTTGGCGCGTCCCAATCACCTTTAAGCAGGTTATCTACAAGTTAAGCGGTGATCAGTGCTAGGCTTTCATCTAGAACTTTATACATAGCAGAGACAGTTGCATGCCCAGTACTGAGCGATCGCTGAATAGGATTGTGGATAACTTTGTTGCACCAGTGTGTAATGAATTTGTGCAGATCCTCTATCAAGATGAGGATATTTTGCTGATCAATAAACCCAGCGGCTTACTCAGTTTGTCGGGGAAAAATCCGCTCAATTGGGACTCAGTGCATTATCGTTTAGTGCAGGGGCAAGATGGTGTGACGCCGGCCTTTCCTGAGGCTAAATTACCGCATCGTTTAGATTTAGGCACTTCAGGGATTATGGTCATAGCGCTAAATGC
>DASRNZ010000007.1:0-3378 GCA_035647155.1 Thiopseudomonas sp. | reverse complement strand
CTCGCAGGCAAACCCACTGCAAGAAATTGATATGGTGCTGTTTATCAATGGTATACCGCTGATCACCATGGAGCTGAAAAACGCTTGGACTGGGCAAAATGCAAAATACCACGGCCAAAAACAATACCGTGAAGACCGTGACACTGAACAGCCACTGCTGAACTTTGCACACTGCTTAGTGCATATGGCGGTGGATACTGATGAAGTCTATATGACCACTAAACTGGCAGGAAAAAGCACTGTTTTCCTGCCTTTTAATAAAGGCCATAACCACGGAAAAGGTAATCCACCCAGCAGCACCGGCCATAAAACTGCTTATTTATGGCAAGAAATTTTCACCAAAGAGAGCCTAGCAAACATTATCCAGCACTTTGTGCGTTTGGATGGCAATAGTAAAGTGCCGTTTCACAAAAAAACACTGTTTTTCCCGCGTTATCATCAGCTTGATGTGGTGCGTAAGCTGGTCAGTCATGCGGCAAATCAAGGTGTAGGCCACACCTATTTGATTCAGCATTCTGCAGGTTCAGGCAAATCAAACTCCATTACTTGGGCCGCTTATCAACTGATTGAAACCTATCCTGCAACAGAAGCTGTGGCTGGCGGATACAGCATGGAGCAACCCCTGTTTGATTCGGTCATTGTAGTCACTGACCGACGCTTGCTGGACAAGCAACTGCGCGACAATATCAAAGAATTTTCCGAAGTTAAAAATATTGTTGCGCCTGCGCTAACCTCGGCTGAGTTAAAGACGGCATTGGAAACCGGCAAGAAAATCATCATCACCACCATTCAAAAATTCCCTTTTATTATCGATGGCATTAGCGATCTGAGTGATAAGCGCTTTGCGGTAATTATTGACGAGGCACACAGCTCACAGTCTGGCTCTGCCCATGACAATATGAACCGTGCGATGGGCAAGGCTGATGTAGAAGAAGTTGAAGATGCTCAAGATAAGATTCTGCAGGCCATGCAATCACGCAAGATGCGCGGTAACGCTTCGTACCTAGCTTTTACGGCAACGCCTAAAAACAGCACCTTAGAAAAATTCGGCGAGCAACAACCCGATGGCACCTTTAAGCCGTTTCATCTGTACTCAATGAAGCAAGCAATTGAGGAAGGCTTTATTCTAGATGTGTTAGCTAACTACACCACCTACAAAAGCTATTACGAAATCGAAAAATCGATTGCTGAAAACCCAGAATTTGAAACTAAAAAAGCACAAAAAAAGCTTCGCGCCTATGTCGAGCACAGTCAGCACACCATAGATACTAAAGCTGAGATCATGCTTGAGCACTTCGTTACTAATGTGGTCAATGCCAAGAAGTTGAAAGGCAAAGCTAAGGGCATGGTGGTTACGCAAAATATAGAAACAGCCATACGCTATTACAAAGCTATTACTCGCAAGCTACAGGAACAGGGTAATCCTTTTAAAATTCTAATCGCCTTTTCCGGAAAGAAAGAAGTCGACGGTATCGAGTACACAGAAGCAGATATCAATGGTTTTAATGAGACAAAGACTGCAGAGAACTTTGATACCGATGACTACCGTTTACTGGTAGTAGCCAACAAATACTTGACTGGTTTTGACCAACCAAAGCTGTGCACCATGTACGTTGATAAGAAGCTGGCTGGCGTGATGTGTGTACAAGCACTCTCGCGTTTAAACCGTAGCGCTGCCAGCCTGGGTAAAAAGACAGAAGATTTATTTGTATTGGATTTCTTCAATAGCGTTGAAGATATCCAAGCGGCTTTTGATCCATTTTATACTGCCACGTCGTTATCTAAAGCGACGGATATCAACGTGCTGCATGAGCTTAAAGATGCGTTAGATGATGTAGGCGTATACGAGTGGCACGAGGTTGAACAGTTCGTTACGCATTATTTCAATGGTGAAGATGCAGAGGTATTAAGCCCAATTATTGATACCGCTGCTGCCCGTTTTGAGCATGAACTAGAGCTTGAGCACGAAGATAAAGTCGACTTTAAAGTGAAGGCTAAGCAGTTTGTGAAAATTTACGGACAAATGGCGTCCATCATGCCGTATGAGATTTTGGTATGGGAAAAGTTATTTTGGTTCTTAAAGTTCCTCGTGCCTAAGCTAGTAGTGAACGACCCAGAATCTGATGCGATTGATGCTCTGCTTGAATCCGTTGACCTCAGCTCCTATGGCTTACAACGAGTGAAGCTTAATCATGCGATTAGCTTAAACGCTGATGAGTCAGAACTTGATCCACAGAACCCCAATCCTCGTGGTGCTCATGGTGATGAGAAAGAAAAAAATCCGCTCGACGAGATCATTGCTACGTTTAACGAGCGCTGGTTCCAAGGCTGGAGCGCTACGCCTGAAGAGCAACGGGTAAAGCTGATTAATATTTCTGACAGCATCAAGCAGCATCCAGATTTTGAAACTAAATATGCCAAGAACCCAGATCCACATAACAAGGAGCTGGCCTTTGAAAAAATATTTAAAGAAATCATGCTGCAGCGCAGAAAGGATGAGCTAGAACTGTATAAGCTCTTTGCTAGTGATGGCGCGTTTAACTTGTCTATGGTGCAGACCATGCAGCGGATGGTAGCGTTGTAAGAATGAAATACGCTGGTTAGGTTATAGGAAAACGCTGAATAATTATCTGCGTGGCCAAGACGTTGCTAAACAATCAGCTCTGACTGCCTCGCTAACATTATTCAGTGTTTCCATAAGCCTGAGCTAGGGTTATTTGTGGTGTTCGCAGAGTGCATCATATTTAAGAGAGATCAGCTTTCTTTGAAAATCGAGCGTCTTTTTTACGTTTTTTCGAAAAAAGAAGCTATGTTACATTTTCCGTCACTTATCGACACCTGACCTTCGCCCACCCTGCCATAAAATCCCTCTAACGCCGTAAAAAACCAGTTCATGGCACTTTACATTTAGAGGGTCGGTATGAATAAAAAAATATCAATGGATTTAGTGCATGAGCCAACTACAGGGCTACTAGCCGAGGTCTACCGGGTTTTATCATCTGTCCAATTTAATGCCGCGTCTCAACGGCAAATACTCGAGCAGATTCTGCAGTGCAGCACTACTGATTCGCTGGGTCTTCCTCTTATTGAAGTTATTCAGCAGCGTGAGAATAGCTATTTAGTCTGCGGCAGCTTCCGGCACTATCAACTGCTTCGAGCAGTAGGTGCAAAAATCTTACACGCTCAGGTTCTGCCGACTGAGACTTGCGCTAATACTCATGCTGTACGTGCCTTTCGTCAGGGTATCAGCACTATTCTGATGTATGACTGCACGACTAAATCGCCCCATCCACAGCTGCGTGAACTGAAAAAATATCTGAAAAGCCATCCTAGCCCAGAGCTACTACAGCTAATCAAGAACGATGCATTTTTAAAAAG
>DASRNZ010000006.1:0-38168 GCA_035647155.1 Thiopseudomonas sp. | reverse complement strand
TATCTAAGCGGCGCTGCTGCTCTTGCAACAAGCGCTCTTGTCGCTCACGCAATAGCTCCCGATCTGCTGGAAGCGGTGTCTGTGCCACAGCGTTCGATATAAAAATAAGGACCAACAAAGCACATCCATATGCTCTTAATAACATAGCGTTCCTGCCTACCCATCAATACTGTCTGCTTATAGACAATGATTGAAGTACAGATAGTGCAGATGCGCAAAAGTATTTAAGTGACGCAAGTCTCAAAATCGAGATCTACACTTAAATCAGGCGCGATTACAAAATCACTTTGCAGATATGGATACAATGTGTGCAGCACTAGAGACTGCACACTTTGTATAAAAAGCTTAAAGCAGATTAGCCCTGAGCTATTAAACACCACAAGGACGTCACTTCCGCACTGCGCGCGGCAAATAGCGGATCGGTATTATCCTGACTGCGGCCATGCTTAGGCTGCGTATCCAGACGGTATTTAACCTCTAAACCCGCCTCGGTAATCCAGCCTAAGAAGTCGTCGCGAGTGCGTAACTCTAAGTGCTCGGCCAAATCGGAAAAGATCAACCAGACTTCACCTTGCTCCGCTAAATGTGCACCTGCACCCTGCAAAAAGCCACGTAACATCGCACTCTTAGCATCGTACACCGCATATTCCAGCGCTGAACTGGGCTTGGCTGGCAGCCAGGGTGGGTTGCAGACAATTAAGTTTGCGCGCGGTTGTTCTGTGGGAAACAAATTCGCTTCTTGCACTTCGACTGCAGGTAAATCCAAACGCTGGATATTGTCTCGGGCGCAAGCTAAAGCGCGTGGGTTTAAATCAGTGGCAATCACTTGTTTAAAGCCTCGTTGCGCTAAAATAATCGCCAGCAAGCCAGTGCCGGTACCGATATCAAAAGCTACGTCCTGCGCTGCAGGCAGCGGTGCATCGAGCATCAACTGCACATATTCATGGCGCGTGGGGGCAAAGACGCCGTAATGCGGAAAAACGGACAGATCTAAACTTGGAATTGGCACACCCTTTTCACGCCACTGCGCAGCGCCTAATGCACCCTGTAAATCACGAAAGGACATCAAGCACGGCTCATCCAATTCGCCAAAGGCTGCAGTACAGGCAGCGCTAAACTCTGGAGCACGGCGCAAACGGCTGATATAGCCTGCATCCAACTCCAACAACAAACGGCTTAACACCCGTGAGCGCTGAGCTTGAACTTGGCGTTGCTGGTGAAATAAGTTAGGAATCACCGCTGGACCTGTCTGTTTTTGCTTCGTCTTAGCAGCTTTGCTGACTTTGCGCAGTTCAGTGCGGTCGATACGACGGGCCAGCGCTTGCAATAATTGCCGCGCATTATGAAAGTCGCCCTGCCACAGCATCGAGGTGCCTTCACAGGCAAAACGATAGGCATCATCCGCTGTGGTCTCGTCATCTACCAAGACAATACGAGCGGGCGGTGACTGCTGGTTTTCTGACAACCAGCGAGCATGGCGTGCTGTTTCGTTTTCTTGCCACTCGACATACTGTTTTTCTGTTTGCAACACGCGGTCTACCCTTATCAATCAATGATGCTATCTATAAAACGCATCAGCCGATCTGCACCAAGCTCTGCGCTGTTATTTCTAAATGTACTAAGGCGCACACTGCATTTTTAACGGATTATATAATGCACTCTGCAGCCAAGTTTTCCTCTACCACAGCCTTGCGGAACAAGCCGTGCAAAAGAGTGTCAAGGATAACAGTTAACACCTTACAATAGGCGCTTGCAGGTTTGATCAACTGCCCGCTTAGCCCTCTGACTTGAGTTTTGAACTATGCCCACCTTTACCCTGCGCCGCTTATCGTGGTTACCCTTGTTTTCGTTGCCTACATTAGGTGGGGCGTTGCTGCTGGGTACGCTAAGTAGCTTATCGGGCTGCAATCTTCTCGAGCAGCGGGCAGCAAGTAGCGTGGTTGCCGACAATGCCACAGTGCGGGTGCGCGGTGTGGCACAACCCACTCATATTGCTAAAAACCCAGCCGGCATGCCGATGATTGAGGCCAATAATTTTCATGATCTATTGTTTACTTTTGGCTACAGCCACGCCAGTGATCGTCTAACGCAAATAGTGCAGTTGCGTTTATTAGCGCAAGGGCGTTTAGCTGAACTGTACGGCGCTGAGATGCTCAATCTTGACCGCTTAATGCGCTCGATTAACGTATCGGCCGATGCACAGACGCTGTATAAAAACGCACCTAAAAATCTGCAAAGCTACTTTGAAATTTATGCGCGTGGTATCAATGCTTATATCTATCAAATGCGCGATACGCTGCCACCTGATCTGGCCCGTGCGAACTATCAGCCGGAATATTGGAAAGCCGAAGACAGTGCCTTGCTGTTTGCCTTATTTAGCTTCAGTCAGAGCGGTAATCTATCCGAAGAAATTTTAGCCTTAGCGACGGCTCAGCATCTGGACCAAAAGAAACTGCCATGGTTATTTCCGATCTATCCTGATGAACCCTTAGCGCTGAATGACGCCGACAAGCTATTAACCTCAGCCAGCTCAGCAATTAGCAACCCTGCCTTGCGTGCTAATACGCTGCACTTGCTCGACACGCTAAATCAGTTGGCTAGCGTCAATAGTATGCGCGCACCACTGGCTACAAGTTGGGTCAGCAGTGCACAGCAGACGGTCAGTCGCCGTAATCTATTAGCGCTCAATACGTTACAGAGCAAGTCGCCGACAGCTGCACACACCTCTGCGCCAGCACTCTATAGCTGGGTGAATTTACATTCGCCACAATTAAAAGCCGCAGGCTTAAGCATCCCGGGTGTGCCGTTATTAATCTCTGGATTTAATGGCAAGCTGGCCTACAGCATCAGCGCGGTGATGGCCGATACGCAAGATGTCTTTATTGAGAAGCTGCGCCAGCATAAAGGTCGCTTGGAATACCTCAGCAATGGACAATGGCAGCCTGCACAACAACATATGGAAACCTTTGTAATTCGCGGGCAACAGCCGGTACGCGAAGCGCTCTATCGCACCGCACATGGACCCTTACTAAGTACATTACCTAACCAACATAGCAACGGCTTTGGTTTAGCCTTGCAACGTGCCAGTCATAGCGATGACCGCAGCTTGGAAGTGATGTGGCAACTGTTACGCAGCGCATCGGTTGAACGTGCAACGCAAGTACTGCCGGAGTTACGCGCCCTGCCCGCCAACGTCTTATTAGCAGATGCACAACATACGGCGTGGCAAGTCACCGGCAGCTATCCGAATCGTCGTAACAGTCGCGGCTTATTTCCATCGGCAGGCTGGGACAATTCGGCGGTGTGGGAAGGTTATGCTGATCCTATGCTCTACCCTTATGATCAAGACCCACAACAGGGCTGGCTCAGTGCGGCTAACCAACGTTTGACGCAACCGGGCTATGGCATACAATTATCCAGCAGTTGGGCCAATCCTGAGCGCGCTGAAAATCTCGCCCTGCAATTAGCTAAAAAACCGGTATCAGCCAAAATAGCTCTGCAGAATAACGCGCAACAACGGCCTTGGTTAATCACCCAGTTGCAACAGATGCTCAGTGGCGCTGGGATGCCTGAAGCACTAAGCCAGGCTCTAAAAAAACTGCCCACTGAGCAACGCATTGCCACTCAACAGGCACTGCGTGATTTCTTGGCGATTGATGCACAGCAGCCCTTATCTAAAGCAGACAAAAACTGGCTAGCGCATTGGTTAAAGCAGACTGAGGAACAATTGTTTAAGCAGGAATTACAAGGATTACCCAACAGCTTGCAGCAGGGATTTGCCCTGCATAACCAGCACAGCTACCCGGCTTGGCTGGATCATTTATTAGGTCGAGATGACAGTCCTTTTTGGCAAGGCTCTGCACCCTCTAAAGCGCAGTTTTTACTAGATAGCTTGCTCATTAGCCGCAAAGCCCTCAGCCAGCCTGCAGCGGAGCAACTCAGTACCAGCCAAACATTATTAGTAGATTTTTCACGCGCTACACCTGTCTCTGCCGCCAGCTTTAGTGGACAAGCAGATAACGCTTACAGCCCCTACTACCAATTACCCAAGAATATTGCAGGACGCTTATATCCATTGCCGGTGACCTATAAAGAGATCAACGCAGCCTATGGCAAACAGCGCTTAACGCTATTGCCAATACCTTAGAGAAGATAGTTTAAGGGTATAAATAGCACTGTGTTTTGCATGGCTTACACCACAGTGGTAAAGAGGCTGGGTAAATCTGCGGACGCGCCGTCATAGACAATACGTCCATCGGCTAAACGAATGGTGCGTGGGCAGCGCATGCTTAGACGTGGGTCGTGGGTCACGATAACAATCGCACACTGATGCTCCACGTTAAAACGCTCAAATAAGCTAAACACTTCATCGGCGGTTTGCGTATCCAGATTACCAGTGGGCTCGTCGGCTAAAACCAAGGCAGGACGTGTGACTAATGCGCGGGCAATGGCCACCCGCTGCTGCTGTCCACCGGACAATCGATTAGTGGGCTGGCGCATATAACTGGCTAAGCCCACTTCATTTAATAAGTACTCGGCATACGCCAGTTGCTCAGCCGATGGCTTACCGTAACGTAACATCAACGGCATCAACACATTATCCAGCACACTAAAGGCACTGATCAAATGGTGAAACTGAAAGACAAAACCAATCGATTCACTGCGCAATTGTGTGTGTTGCTGCTCACTTAAGCCTTGAGTCAAATGCCCTTGAATACGCAATTCACCGGATGAAGGCTCATCCAATAAACCCATCAAGTTCAGCAAGGTACTTTTACCTGAACCGGAAGTCCCCACCAAAGCCACTAACTCACCGCGACTGACTTGCAATGAAATATCGTGCAGCACATGATTTTGCAGCGGCGTTCCCAGATTAAATATTTTATTGAGCTGATCCAGCTGCAACACCACCTGCTGATCCGCAGCATGGGTGAGAATATGAGATTTAGACATAACGAATCGCCACCGCCGGATCATATTTGGCAGCACGGCGTGCCGGCACCATCGCGGCAATCACCCCTGATGCGGTTGCAATGACAATGGCTGATAACAACATCGAAGGCTCCAAACCAATATAAAACAAACGCTCGCCGATATTATTAAACACCTGCACCAAGGTATAACCGACCATCACACCTAACAGTGAGCCGGCCAAACCGAGCAAGCCCCCCTGCAATAAAAAGACCCGCAAAATCTGCTGCTGAGAACTGCCCATGGCACGTAAAATACCAATTTCACGGGTGCGCTGCACTACACTCACCGCCAGTACACTGGCAATACCAAAGATCACCGATAAGGCGACAAAGATACGAATCATTTGCGTGGTCATGGTTTGTGAGCGCAAAGCATTCAATAGCTGACCGTTACTTTCCATCCAGCTTTGCACATGTAAACCCGTAAGTTTTTTAATGCGCTGCGCCCAGTATTCAGCAGTAAAGACATCAGTAATCTTGAGCTCTAGAATTGTTACGCCACCCGGTAGATTTAATAAGGTTTGCGCTTGTTTAAGATCGGTATACACATAACGACTGTCCAACTCGCGCACACCCAGCTCAAAGATACCTGCCACATCCATAATACTTTGGCGGTTATCACCCGCATCCAAACGTAATTTATCGCCGGTGCGCAAACCTAAGTCTTCAGCGAGCTGCACACCAATCAAGACATTGCTGGCACCCACACTAAAGCGCCCTTCTTGCAGATACTCTTTAAGCTCAATAATGCCAGCATAGCGTTCAGGATCAATGCCCATAATTGCCACCGAGGCGCGGGCTGTACCTTTCTGAGCAAAAGCAGGGCCAGAAATTAATGGCGACACTGTATTGAGCACCTGATTACTATCCAATACATCACGCACTTCTTGCCAGTTATTAATGGTTTGCAAGCGCTGCGCACGAGGACTTTCTAGCGCCCAGATATACTTGCCTTCTGGCGTTTCAGAAAAGTTATTATGCTGGCGAGTCGCTTCAATACGGATATGCGCTTGGGTACCCAGAGTTCGGTCAATCACGTTATTTTGCAGACCCATCATCAGCGCAGTAATAAACACAATCACCGCTGCACCGACCGAAATTGCCACACTAATCAGCAAGGTTTGCAGTGGGTTATCTGCCAGAAAGCGCAAAGCAATACGCCACTCAATCCATAGCGAATTGCGTGCATCACCAATACGGCTAACGAATGACATGCGGTGCCTGCTCAAAATGCACCCGAGTACGCTGACCATCACTGAGTTGATCGGCCTGCACCACAATATCGCCCTTGTCTAAACCTGAAAGGATTTCACTGTGGCTGATGTTACGCAAGCCCAATTGCACATCTACGGCACTGACCACACCCTCCTGCCAGCGCAACACCTGTGCATGCCCTGCTGAATTCGTGAGTAAGTAATCATTGGGTAGCACCAGAGCATTTTCTCGCTCGGCGGCAATAATATTAGCGGAAACGGTCATACCCTGTAGAAAGGCATAACGCTGATCGGCTGCATCGGCTAAGACACTGATATGCACATCAATGGTACCCCGTGCACTATCGACTGCTGGAGCAATAAAGCTCACCACACCCGGCACAGTACGCTCAGGCCACGCATCGGCAATCAGTTGCACCGGTTGCTGTAACTTTAAAGGGGCAAAGTTTTTCTCATCCAGCGCCACCACCACTTCTAAACCATCGCTGGCAACACCATCACGGTCCAAACCATCACTGCGAGCAATTTCCAGCAGAACTTTACTGGGCTGCACTAAATCGCCGGGTTCCACATTGCGCGTCTGTACTCGTCCAGCAAAGGGCGCATAGATGCGTGTCTTGGCCAATTCAGCTTGAGCGCTATCAATACGTTGCTGCAATAGCTGTTCTTCCGTACTGCCCGCAGCCAAAGACTCCGCCGAGAGCTGTGCGCGGGTTAAGGCTGTTTTAGCATTCAGTTCGATACGCTGAGCTTGCTCAACTTGCTCAGCAGAAATCACACCTTTATCCGCTAAGGCTTCACGACGGCGGGCTTCACGACTGGCTTGGCGTAGATTATCGCGGGCTTCAACTAAAGCGGCTTGCGCTTGCGGACGACTGCTTTTTTGCAATTGCTGCAATAAGGTTTGCGCTTGCGCTAAGCGTGCTTGCAACTCTTCAGGGTTGAGCTCAATCAGCAAATCACCCTTGCTGACTTGGTCACCTTCACGCACATGGCGAGCGGTGACCGTACCGGTGATTTCACTACCGATACGTGCCAACGACTGATAACGCACCTCGCCACTGGCAACAATCCGTAGTTCCAGTGGCATCGGCTCAATGGTTAAAGCCGGCAATACCGGCCCACGCCATTTCTGCACACCAATCAGTGCTGCTGCGCACAGCCCTGCGATAACAACTCCATAGACAATGCGCATGTAAACCTCGTTAAAACAATACTAAACCAGTTCGATACCGTCTGGCAGGATACGGATCACACCGTGTTTATACAGACCGCCAATGGCTTTTTTGAAGTTACCTTTACTCACGCCAAAGGTTTCAGCAATCAAGGGTGCCGGGCTTTTATCACTTAACGGCAAACGACCATTGTTCGCATCCAGCTTAGCCAAAATCGCTTCACTCAACGCGTCACGCAGTTGCTGGCCTTGTGGCTGCAAGCTTAAGTTAATTAAGCCATCGTCACGAACCTCGCGGATAAAACCACGCTCCTCCATACCACCGCGCAAAAACTTAAAGGCTTCATTCTTATGAATTAAGCCCCAGTGTTCGCGATTGATAATAGCTTTAAAGCCCAAATCAGTCGGCTCAACAATCAGCAAGTCCACTTCTTGGCCCACAGTGTAATTGCCTGGTGTCAGATCAAGATAACGGTCCAAGTGCGCCGTTGCGGTAATACGTTTAGTACGCTCATCAATATAGGCATACACCACACAATAATCGCCAACCTGCAGCGGACGTTTTTCTTCGGAGTGCGGCAGCAACAAGTCTTTATTTAAGCCCCACTCCAAGAACAAACCCACAGGGTTGATATCCACGACTTTGAGACTGGCAAACTCACCCACTTTAATGGTTGGCGTGCGGCTGGTGGCAATAATACGATCTTCACTGTCGAGATAAACAAAGACATTGACCCAGTCTTCATCTTCGCAAGGCTCGCCTTTAGGCATTTCGCGCCGAGGTAAAAGAATATCTCCATCAGGGCCGCCATCCAAGTACACGCCAAAATCAGCCTGTCGAATCACCTGCAGGGTATTCATATCTCCAATCAACGCCATGCCTATACACCTTTATCTACATTTAAAGAAAGCTATTATGCCTGTTTTACAAGCCCTAGCGGGGGATTTAATGACGCACCTCAGCTTGTATTGCTCTATAGCAATGCAAGCTGCTGCCGCCACTGTCATGCAACTCTTATTTACTCATCGAGCATCAAGCGTTCTTCCACCACTTCGGCTAAACGATCGGGCTGAAATTTAGATAAAAAGTTATCACAACCGACTTTTTTCACCATCGCTGCGTTAAAGCTACCCGAGAGCGAAGTGTGCATCACCACATACAAATCATGCATACGCGGATCTTTACGGATTTCAGTGGTGAGGCGATAACCATCCATCTCTGGCATTTCCGCATCGGTAATCACCATCAATAATTTTTCAGTTAAGACTTCACCTTGATCAGCCCAAGCCTGCAGCTGCTGTAAGCCTTTTAGACCGTCAGTGGCTTTATGCACAATCATACCCAACTGATCTAAAGCATCGGTCAGCTGATTAATCGCCACACGCGAGTCATCCACAATTAACACTTCACGGCCACGAGCTTTAGCTAACACCGGGCTACTGAGGGTTTCCTCAGAGATTTTAGTGTTCATCGGGATGATTTCAGCCAACACTTTTTCAACATCAATAATTTCAACAATGGCATCATCAACATAAGTAATTGCGGTCAGGTAATGCTCACGGCCCGCCGTACGCGGCGGTGGCTGAATGCTTTCCCAGGTCAGATTGACAATACGCTCAACGTTACCGATTAAAAACGCCTGAATTGAACGGTTGTACTCAGTGACAATTACGGTACTGTTTTCATTGGGAATCAAAGGACGCATGCCCACAGCTTGGGCTAAATCGATCACCGGAATGGTTTTACCACGCAAAGTAATCACACCGCACATATGCGGGTGACGCTGCGGGATCAGATTCAATTTAGGTAAACGCACTACTTCTTGCACTTTAAAGACGTTGATGGCGAACAGTTGGCGACCATGCAGACGAAACATTAATATTTCGAGACGGTTTTCACCCACAAGTTGCGTGCGCTGATCAACACTATCAATAAGACTGGCCATCGATAACACCTTTTAAAAACGATATACGCAGGTATCGGCCAACTCAGCTAAAGCATAAGTGGCCGAAACGCTTCAATCGTCTAGTGTACACAAGGGCTCGCGAATGCGAACCACTTGATTACGACGTGTAAAAAAGACCGTTACAGAGTTAAGTCACGGTTTGACGCTTTAAGGAACTCTTTTTTCAAATCATCAAAAGTATGCACTGCTGGAAACTGCGGGAACTCAGCAATCACATTATCCGGCGCGTGGAATAAAATACCCGCATCCGCTTCTGCCAACATGGTGGTGTCGTTATATGAATCACCCGCCGCAACAATACGATAGTAGAGGGTTTTCAACGCCAGCACGGATTGACGCTTAGGATCTTTTTGACGCAGCTGATAATCCACTACACGACCGTTTTCATCAGTCACCAGCTTGTGGCACAGCAAAGTTGGGAAACCCAGCTGACGCATCAATGGCTGTGAGAACTCATAAAACGTATCCGAGAGAATCACCACTTGGAAGCGCTCACGCAACCAGTTTACGAACTCAACCGCACCGTCCAATGGCTTGAGCGTGGCGATCACTTCTTGGATGTCATTTAAGGTCAGACCATGCTCATCCAGAATACGCAGACGCTGTTTCATCAGCACATCGTAATCAGGGATATCACGCGTGGTCGCCCGTAGTGATTCGATACCCGTTTTTTCTGCAAAGGCAATCCAGATTTCTGGAACCAATACACCTTCAAGGTCTAGGCAGGCGATTTCCACAGCAATTCCTCATCACATAAAAAAGAGGCACTCTAGCCCCTCCACCCAGTCCATGCAAGATTAAGATGTTTTATCCAACACATCCATAGCCAGATAGCATAAGCATAACGGTTTTTATTCGTTCTAATCACAGCGCTCTGTTTGCTAGTATGGTGCCTTAACGCCGCATCTATATTTTTAGGATTTTGCCATGACCACCACACTTGACCTGCAACAACTGATCATTGATTGCACCGACGCCACACCACAAACCATCCTAAAACAGGCCTTTGCGACCTTTGGTGATGAGCTGTGGCTGTCCTTTAGTGGTGCAGAAGATGTTGTGCTTTTAGACATGGCCTGGAAAATCAATCCGCAAGTTAAAGTCTTCAGCCTCGATACCGGGCGCTTGCATCCTGAAACCTATCGCTTTATTGAGCAAGTGCGTGAGCATTATAAAATTCAGATCGAAGTGCTCTCACCGGATGCCACGCAGGTCGAAGCTTTAGTGCGCGATAAAGGCTTATTTAGTTTCTATAAAGACGGCCACAGTGAATGTTGCAGCATTCGTAAAATCGCTCCACTGCGCCGCAAACTGAGCACCGTAAAAGCCTGGGCCACCGGTCAGCGCCGCGATCAAAGCCCTGGCACACGCAGCCAGGTTCCCGCTGTTGAGCTGGACAGTGCTTTCTCAACCCCAGAGCAACCGCTGTATAAATTTAATCCCTTAGCGCAAATGAGCAGCGAAGAGGTCTGGGCCTATATTCGTATGTTAGAGCTACCCTTTAACAGCCTGCACGAACGTGGCTTTATCAGTATCGGCTGTGAGCCCTGCACACGCCCTGTGCTGCCCAATCAACATGAGCGTGAAGGGCGCTGGTGGTGGGAAGAAGCTACACAAAAAGAATGTGGCTTACATGCGGGCAATATCGCCACCGATAAATAAACAGCCCAACACTGTCAACTATAAAAATAAATCATCTGCATTTCTCAACGCAATCACAATATCCTGCGCCAAGCTGGTTATACTTGGCGCACAATGCTGCCTGCTGGGTATTGACTCGGCAGTTGCGTAAGCTAATTTTTATTTTTGCTATTGATTTGGGAGCCCTATGAAAACCCCTGCACGCTTAATCCCCCTCGTTGAAGATGGGCTGATTGATGAGGTTTTACGCCCCCTAATGAACGGCAAAGAAGCCGTAGTTTATGTGGTGCGCAGCGGTGATGATATTCGTTGTGCCAAAGTCTATAAAGATATGGACAAACGCAGCTTTAAAAAAGCCTCGCTGTACCGTGAAGGCCGCAAGTCCGGCAACAGCCGCCGCTCTCGCGCCATGGAAAAAGGCTCTAAGTTTGGCCGCGAACAAGCAGAAGAAGCCTGGCAGAACGCCGAAGTCGACGCCCTGTATCGCCTCGCTGCCGCTGGCGTGCGCGTACCTGAGCCCTACGGCTGCTTTGATGGCGTGTTACTGATGGAGCTGGTCACTTTACCCAACGGCGAAGTTGCGCCACGCCTGAACGATGTCAGCCTCGACGCCGAGCAAGCGCGTACAGATCACGCCACCTTAATGGAGTCAGTGAAGCGCATGCTTTGTGTCGGCTTAGTGCACGGTGACTTATCTGAGTTTAACGTGCTGGTGGATGAACACGGCCCAGTGATTATTGACCTGCCACAAGCTGTCGATGCCGCTGCCAATAACAACGCCTTTTTTATGCTCAATCGCGATGTCAACAATATCACCGAGTATTACGGACAGTTCGCCCCCGAACTGCTGGACACACGTTTTAGCCCTGAGATGTGGACGCTGTACAAAGAAGGCAAACTAGAAATGGATACCGTGCTGACCGGTGAATTTATCGAGCCTGAAGGTGAAGCCGATATTGATTCGGTGATGGCGGATATTCAAGCGGTACTCAGCGAAGAGCGCGATCGTGTCGCACGAGCCAATGCTGAGGATTTTGAAGACTACTAAAACAGCAACCTGCTCTGTTCAGTTCCCACCTAAAAACATAAAAAAAGCCTCCGCTCGATATTCTCGACCACGGAGGCTTTTTCTTAAGACGGTTAGGCAATGGTCTATGATGGCATTTTAACAGCAACCGCTACGCGCGGATTGTGACAAGTTGTCGCTTAGGGCCTTGGCCTTCAAAATGTACCGAGCATATCTCGATTAAAAACCTCAACCGCACTGCCCCGCACCGCTCTATATCCGCAAACCATCCAATCAAAATAAATCTGCAAGCATTTGCGCGATGCAGTGAGCGCATCAGACGATTACTCAATGGATCTCTTTTCTACAGGCATAAAAAAACCCGCTACTGAGAGCGGGTTCTTCGTACAAGCACTGGCGGTGTGCTTGTTATATATGGTGCCCGGAGCCGGAATCGAACCGGCACGAAGTTACCTTCGAGGGATTTTAAGTCCCTTGCGTCTACCTATTCCGCCATCCGGGCGGTAGAAGCGTGACTGGGTTTTGCTTAGTGCGTCTCCCAATCGAGGGCGCTAATATAAGACAACTTTCCGCTAAGTGCAAGCCCTTGTTGAAGTTTTTCTTTAAAAAAGGGGTTTTATCTAAAAAAACACATCATAAACTGTGCAGCTAACGCTGTAATCACAGCTCAAACCAAAGTGTGCAGTCAATAACACACAATTGACGACACCACCCGACCCTGTCACTGCAGTTTTAAAATACAATATAAGCCAGTGCAACCAGTACGCTTGCTCATTTTATAAGCAATAATACAAAAAAACCTGCTTTCGAGTGCTGCGCCTAGTTTACTTAATCCAGCGAATGCGTAACATATGCGCAGTCAACTTATCATCGGATAAGTTGCTTCCATGGAAACCCATATTAAGGGGAACAATATGAATAATGTTCTAAAATTTTCTGCATTAGCGTTTGCTGCTGTATTAGCGACAGGTTGCAGCAGTGCTGCCAAAGAAACTGAAGCACGCTTAACAGCTGTTGAAGATTCAGTTATGCGTGCACAAGCTCGCGCTGATGAAGCGTACAGCAAAGCTGGTGATGCAATGAGCGCTGCTCAAAATGCACAGCAAACAGCTGACGAAGCTAACGAACGCGCTCTGCGTATGTTAGAAAAAGCTAGCCGCAAGTAATTTTACTTGTTCTAGCAAAAGGCCAACACTTTGTGTTGGCCTTTTTTTTAGCACTTACTTTTTACTGTGCATGCGCTGCAATAACTCCGCTTCAGACTGACTTAAACCACAGGACTGCTTCAAGTCCTCAGCCGTAGCACCTAAACCAATCAGCCGTGCTGCTTGGGTAAAGGACAAACTGCCTGGATCCTTCAGCTCCAAACGTAAAATCTTATCCGGCAATGGCGCTACTTTTTTTTGTAACTCATCTACATTTTCCCCCATACGCATATTACTTGCCGCATAGGTCTCTAAGCGCTTATGTAATTTTTTTAACGCATTTCTATATTGTTCTGTTTGTTTTGCATGCAGCACCTCTTGGTGTTGTTTTTTTCTCCACAGCAGATACACAGCAACACTGTTGCCGATGCACACCACGGATAAAAAAGACAACACCAGCCACCACATTACAAGCTGTCCAACTCAGACCATTCATCTTCATTGAGCATTTTTTCCAGCTCAACTAAAATCAATAGTTCGCCATTTTTATTGCACACGCCTTGAATAAACTTAGCTGCATCTTTATTACCGACGTTAGGTGCTGTTTCCATTTCAGACTGGCGTAGATAGACCACTTCAGCCACGCTATCCACTAGAATACCTATGACTTGCTTATCCACTTCAATAATCACTACGCGGGTATTATCACCAATCTCAGCCGGCTCTAAACCAAAACGCTGGCGAGTATCAATCACTGTCACCACATTACCGCGCAAGTTAATAATGCCCAATACATAACTGGGTGCGCCGGGTACAGGGGCGATCTCTGAATAGCGTAAAACTTCCTGTACCTGCATCACATTAATGCCATAAGTTTCGTTATCTAGACGAAAAGTCACCCATTGTAAAATAGGGTCATCGGCGCTGTGAGCGGATGAGTTCTTCATTATTCTTCCCCTTAATTTGAGCTCTTTGGCTCAGGATAATCACAATTTTTCAGTCACTGCTGATATAGCACAATGCGGTGCATCTTTCACGGTAATCAGCTGCGCTAAGACTTCAAGATCCAATAAAGCACACATATGCTCAATCACGGTTCCAGCCAACCAAGCGCGCTGACTGCGCTGAGTCCGCCACTTCACTTGATCAGGCTGCAAACGTATAGCATGGCGCACCTGATGCACAGCCAAACCCCAATCACAGCCATTGATCGAAATCACATACTTTACGTTATCACGCATATCTGCAGTATAACGTTCAGGCATCACCCAGCGCGCTGTTTCTAATACTTTTAAATTGCCCTGTGGTGTCGCTAATATACCAATAAACCAGTCAGGCTGGCCGAATAATGGGGTTAACTCATCCGCCTCAAACCGATAAATAGTGCCCAATGCGCTTAAAGGGACAGCCAAAGCCAGCCCTGCTACATCAAATAGCAAGGCTTCAAAGGCACTGTCGGCCCAACTGACTTGACCTAATTCTGGCTCTGGCTCAGCTTCTACAAAAACGGCTGCGCTGGACTGCACATCATCGTCGTCTTGCGCATCCAAATTACCTGCAGACACCGGTAGCCGGCTGATCTGCTCTTCACTGATCAACGGCTCACGTAATGCAAGTTGAGGCAACATAAATGACGGCGCAGTCGCATCCCTATAAGGCTGATCGATGTGCAACACTGACTGATCAGGCGCCGACTGAGCGACACCACTGAACGCAGGCTCAACCTGCACCTCAGACACCGGATCTTCGAGCAGCTCATCTAAATAATTCTGCAAGGCAGCGTGCTGGGTATCTTTACTCATAAGCCATTCCAGACCATCGTCCATTCACTGTATATATAAGGGTTCTATTCGCTTGCAGTCTGTTTATCCAAGGCTATCTCTGCCGCCGTGGCTGAGGCTGTTGGCATAGCCGCATGCCCAGCAGACGGCGTCTGTCTCGATTGCAAGTACACTCGCAGCACATGCTTTAACAAGGCACGATACGCCAAAATCGCACGGCTATTTTTATCGAAACGCGATGGTACAAGCCCTGCCCGACTGGCATCACGCAAGCGCGTATCCACTGGTATATAGCCCTGCCATAACGTCTCAGGATATTGCTTTTTCAACATACTCAATGCCGTTATTGAAGCTTGGGTACGGCGATCAAATAGAGTCGGCACAATACTATAGGGCAATGCTTGTTTACGTGAGCGATTGATCATTTTTAAGGTATTCACCATGCGCTCCAAGCCTTTCAGCGCGAGAAATTCCGTTTGCACTGGTATTAATAAATGCTCACTGGCTGCTAAGGCATTGACCATCAACACACCGAGTAAAGGCGGACTATCAATCAAGGCAAAATCAAATTCATCTTGCAGCAACCCCAGCGTACGCGTGATGACTAAACCTAAGCCCCCTTTGCTGGGCGACTGGCGCTCTAATACCGCTAAAGCAGTGCTGGCCGGTAGCAGTTTAAGGTTCTCATGGCTGGTGTCGCGCAGTAGCTTTTCAGGTAATGACAGCGGAATAAAGCCTGAATGCTGGAATAAGTCATAGCAACTGTGCTCCATGTTATCGGGGTCATAGCCAAAGTAACTGGTCATCGAGCCGTGTGGATCTAAGTCCACCACCAGAACACGCTTACCGGCATCCGCCAACAGTCCGGCCAGCGCCAGCGTAGTGGTCGTTTTACCGACGCCGCCTTTCTGGTTTGCCACGGCCCAGATTCTCATCGCTCACCCCAAGCTTAATTACACTGCATGCAACTGCTATTGTGCCGCGCCAAGCGCTTGACGCCACACCTTCGTTTATATTCACTTAGAGTATAACAAGCAATCTATATGCCAGCTTAACGCTACGCCGACTTACTCAGGGGAAACAACTGCAGGGTGACGATCTTGATCAGTGTGGCGTGAAATGACTAACACAACACGGCGATTACGTGCCCGCCCAACCGCATCAGCATTATCGGCAATAGGACGAAACTCACCATAGCCAACCGCCGCTAAACGCTCAGGTTTAACCCCTTCCATCGCTAGCAGTCTAACGATACTGGCTGCACGCGAGGCCGATAACTCCCAGTTCGTCGGGTATTGTGCAGTACTGATGGGACGGTTATCGGTAAAACCTTCAACCTGCACCGGATTATCGTAGGGCGCTAAAATATTTGAGATTTTCTCAAGAATATCAAAGGCATCCTGATGGGGTATGGCATCGCCACTGGGAAACAACAGACTTGAACTCAGCTCGAGCTCCAGCCACATTTCATTGGCACGCACTTTAAGCTGACCATCACCTAATAAACCATCAAATTGATCACGAATTTGCTCAGCAATACTTTCCAGTGGATCTTTAGGTGGGCCCGCTTCAGCATTTTCCTCGCCCTGCCCTTTAAGACGCTCATCACCTAGCGGAATCGGCTTGATGGAACGATCCTGCTGCTGAAAAACACCCTCAATGGATTCGGTTAACACTTTATACTTATCTTCATTCAGCGAAGATATGGAATACATCACCACAAAAAAAGCAAACAACAAGGTAATAAAATCTGCATAAGAGACTAACCAGCGATCGTGATTGATAGGCTCTTTTTGTCTGCGACGGCGCGCCATAATTACTCCATAAAACCTTGTAGTTTTAATTCGATGGAGCGTGGATTTTCACCCTCAGCAATAGATAAAATGCCCTCTAAAAGCATTTCTCGATAGCGTGTCTGGCGGATCACCATCGTTTTAATCTTACTAGCGACCGGCAAAAACAACAGATTGGCTGAGCCAATACCGTAAATAGTGGCAACAAAAGCTACCGCGATACCACTGCCTAATTGCGACGGATCAGCTAAATTACCCATCACATGAATCAAGCCCATCACTGCACCAATAATACCAATGGTCGGCGCATAACCCCCCATGCACTCAAAGAACTGAGCCGCACTTAAATCACGATCTTCTTGTGTGTATAAATCAACTTCTAAGATACTGCGAATCTCTTCAGCTTCCATGCCATCCACAAGCAACTGCAAGCCTTTCTGTGCATAGGGATCCATTTCCGCATCAGCAATGGCTTCAAGCCCCAGCAAGCCATCTTTGCGAGCGATCATACTCCAACCAATCACATTATTAATCGCACTGGGCAGATCGGCATAGGGTGGAAAAATCACCCAACTGACAATTTGCGTGGCACGTTTAAAATGACTGACTGGAGTTTGTAATAAAGCCGCACCCAATGTGCCACCAAGTACAATTAACGCAGCTGGGCCATTCATCAGCCCACTGATGTGTCCACCTTCGAGGTAATTACCACCAATGATAGCGACAAAAGCCATCACTAAACCCACAAGGCTAAGGACATCCATTATCTGCAAGCCTCGATAAGGTAGCCGCTGATATCATTTAAACTATAAACAAAGTCAGCCAGTCCAGCCTTAACAACCGCCATCGGCATGCCGTAAATCACACAACTGGCTTCATCTTGTGCCCAGACTTGACTGCCCGCTTGTTTCAGCATGCGCGCACCTTCGCGACCGTCAGAACCCATACCTGTGAGCACCACAGCCAAGACTTTATCATTGTAAACTTTTGCCGCTGAGCCAAAAGTAATATCCACGCTGGGTTTATAATTAAGTCGTTCATCACCGGGTAAAATACGCACATAGCCGCGCGCATCAATCATCATCTGCTTACCACCGGGGGCTAACAGCGCTAAGCCGGGGCGCAGCATATCGCCTTCCTCGGCTTCTTTAACATCAATTCTGCACAGCTTATTTAAGCGATCAGCAAAAGCTTTAGTAAAAGCAGCTGGCATATGCTGAATCATCACTATCGGTGTTGGAAAGTTGGCCGGTAACTGAGTCAGCAACTTTTGCAGCGCAACCGGGCCACCGGTTGATGTACCGATCGCCACCAACCGATAGGCTTTACGTGGCGGACTGACTCGCGAGGCTGGCACCGTCTCCGTACTGGCAGCAAATGGATTGCGTACCGGTGCTGCAACACTGCTTGGGCGAGCAGCAGGAGCCGCTGGTGTTGCTATTGCTGAACTGGTTGATGTGCGCAATGGTCTGCGTGGTTCGATCGAGGGCGCTGTTTGAGCGGCGCTCGTAGTGGTTGTCTGACTCGGTGTTGTAACACTGGCTGGCGGACGGTGTCGTGACCAGGCGCGTAGATTACTTCTCGCCAGCACATGCACCTTATCGCAAAGCATTTGCTTAACTTTTTGCGGATTTCTGGAAATATCTTCAAAATTCTTAGGTAAATAATCCAGCGCACCGGCATCCAGCGCATCTAAAGTCACCCGCGCACCTTCATGCGTCATCGACGAAAACATCAATACCGGTGTTGGACGGCGCTGCATAATATACTTTACAGCAGTAATGCCATCCATCACCGGCATTTCATAGTCCATGGTAATAACATCAGGACGTAAGGCTAGCGTTTGCTCAATTGCTTCTTGGCCGTTGGCTGCGGTACCCACCACTTCAATATTACTGTCTGATGAGAGTATTTCGGTCAGCCTACGCCTAAAAAAACCTGAATCATCAACTACTAAAACCTTGACTGTCATACTGACTCCAAAAACAGCGCGATTACACTATATGTCAGAGTGTTTTAGCGCTGCCCATAATGTTTAAGCAAGCCTGGAATATCTAGAATCAAGGCAATACGGCCATCCCCCGTAATGGTGGCACCTGACATACCGGGTGTGCCATGCAACATTTTTCCTAAAGGTTTAATCACCACTTCTTCTTGGCCGACCAATTGATCCACTACACAGCCAATGCGCTCATTACCCACAGTAAGAATCACCACATGACCTGCGGCTTTTTCTTCATGGGCATGGTTCGGCAGTAACCATTGCTTTAAATAAAATAAAGGCAAGGCTTTATCCCGCACGATAATCACTTCTTGGCCATCAACAATATTAGTACGCGATAGGTCTAAGTGGAAAATCTCATTGACGTTGACCAGCGGAAAAGCAAAGGCCTGATCACCCAACATCACCATTAAAGTCGGCATTATCGCCAAGGTCAGTGGGACTTTAATCACCACTTGCGAGCCTTGACCTGGGGTTGAGAAAACGTTCACCGTACCATTAAGCTGGGCGATTTTAGTTTTCACCACGTCCATACCGACACCACGGCCTGACACATCAGACACTTCCGTCTTAGTCGAAAAGCCCGCAGCAAAAATTAAGTTATAACACTCAAGGTCAGTTAAACGTTCCGCCGCTTCTTTATCAAGCATACCTTTTTCAACGGCTTTATAACGCAGTGTATCGGCGTCCATACCTTTACCATCATCGGTAATGGTCAGTTGAATATGGTCACCTTCCTGACTGGCGGCCAGAATCACACAACCTTCGGCTTCTTTACCAGCAGCAAGACGATCCTCCGGTGACTCAATACCATGATCAACCGAGTTACGCACCAAGTGCACCAATGGATCAGCCAGTGCCTCGACCAAGTTTTTATCGAGGTCAGTCTCTTCACCCACCAACTCAAGGCGTATTTGTTTTTTCAAGTTACGGGCCATATCCCGCACTAAACGTGGGAAACGACCAAATACTTTTTTGATCGGCTGCATGCGTGTTTTCATCACTGCTGCTTGCAAATCACCAGTCACCACATCAAGGTTGGCCACCACTTTTGCCATCACCTCATCAGCACTGTCTGCGCCTAAACGCACTAAGCGGTTACGCACTAACACCAACTCGCCAACCATATTCATAATTTCGTCGAGGCGTGCCGTATCAACACGTACTGTAGTTTCAATCTCTGCAGCTCCAGCGCGTGCTGTCACAGGCTTTTTCGCAGGCGTAGGGCTGCTGGGTTTCGCAGCGGCTGCGGCTGGTTTAGCAGGTTCAGGAGCTTTTTTTACCGGTGTAGCAGACTCCGAATGGGCTTTTTCAGCTGCCACTGTATCTTCGACCGCACCTTGAAACTGGCCTTTACCATGCAGCTCATCCAATAATGCTTCAAACTCATCATCGCTGATTTCTGTTGAATCAACAGTACCTTGGGTGGCAGGTTGCTCTGTCTCAGCAGCCTCTTCAGGCTGTGCAGTCACTTGCGTATTAAACTGACCTTCACCATGCAACTGATCCAGTAAGGCTTCAAATTCATCATCACTGATTTGATCACTGTCTGTTGAACTTGCAGGCACACTGGCCGTGTTATCTAGCGCAGCTGTTGGACTTTTTGCTGGGCCATGTAACTGATCAAGCAGTGCTTCAAACTCATCATCGGTAATAATATCACTATCAGCACCCGCCGCTGGCGATGTTTCATCCATTGCGCTGAGTAACTGTTCAAACTCTACATCCGTGTCATCATCTGATGATGACTGAGCTTGCGCTGCAAAGTCTGCAGGCTCTTCTAAATCTACAGGGCTGACCTCTTGGTCTTCTGGCAAAGCCAGTTGCGCTAATTCGGCCAGCAGCTCATCAGTGGCAGGCGTTAAAGGCAGGCCTTCGCGCACTTCTTGGAACATCTCATTCACGCTATCCAGGGTTTGCAGGACAACGTCCATCAGTTCGGGCGTCACTCGACGCTCACCTTTGCGCAAAATATCAAAGACATTTTCCGCTATATGACAGCAGCTCACCAGCTCATCCAGCTGTAAAAATCCAGCGCCACCTTTGACGGTATGAAAGCCACGAAAGATTGCATTGAGCAGATTCATATCATCAGGACTACCCTCCAGCTCAACCAGCTGTTCAGATAGCAATTCTAGAATTTCTCCTGCCTCCACTAAAAAGTCTTGGAGGATTTCTTCATCTGCATCAAAGCTCATATGCGCTCTTCCTAAAACCCTAGACTGGAGAGCAAGTCATCAACATCAACTTGATCCGTGACCACATCATCCCGTGTATCGGCGCGCATTTGCGGACCTTCACCGGCACTGCTGTTTTTTTCTTTGCTGTCTTTTTTGCGCAGATCTTCAGTTGAGTGTTCAATACCAGCCACTCGATCCACTTGTCCAGCCATCACACACAGCTTGACCAAGTTGGTTTCAACATCAGCAATCAACTTTATCACTCGCGTGATCACTTGCCCGGTTAAGTCTTGGAAACCTTGCGCCATCATAATTTCATTGAGGTTGGCTGAAAGCTGATCGCTGTCTTGCAGGCTACGCGACAAGAACTCTTCGACGCGCTTAGCCAATACACGAAACTCATCTGCTTTCATTTCGCGACGCATAAAACGCTGCCAATCAGCAATTAAACTTTGCGCTTCATAACTGATATAAGTGACCAAAGGCGCACTTTTCTCGACCAAATCAAGCGCACTATTGGCAGCGTCATCAGTCATATTGACCACATACTGCAAGCGTTCCGATGCATCGGTAATTTGCGACATCTCTTTGGCATGCGGATTGCGCGGATCAATATCAAAATCAATAATGGCCGTGTGTAACTCTCGAGTTAAACGCCCCACTTCACGATACAAAGCACTCTCGCGGGCTTGGCTGATCTGCGTAATAATCCGAGCCGCTTCTTCTAAATCGCCCTGCTCAAGACTCTGCTGCAGTTGAGGAGCATGCAAAGCGATGGCAGACGTGAAATCGTCAGCCTCACTGCTTTTATCCTGTCCCATAGTTTCCTCACCGCTTGTATTCAGCCGTTAACGCGCACAAATATTTTTTCAATTTTATCTTTCAGTGCTTGTGCAGTGAATGGCTTAACCACATAACCATTAACACCCGCTTGCGCTGCAGCAATGATTTGGTCGCGCTTGGCTTCTGCCGTAACCATCAGAACCGGTAAATGTTTTAAGTTAGCATCAGCGCGTACTTCGCGTAATAAGTCGAGGCCACTCATAATGGGCATATTCCAATCGGTAACTAAAAAGTCAAAATTGCCACTTTGTAACATCGGCAAAGCCGTTGCGCCATCATCCGCCTCAGCGGTATTGGTAAAACCAAGGTCACGCAAGAGGTTCTTGATGATCCGTCGCATTGTTGAAAAATCATCAACAATGAGGATTTTCATATTTTTATCCAAGCCAACCTCCAAGCTATTTTAAGACAGTCTTTGCCGTATAAAGACCGCATGCATATCGTGTTAAATAAATAAAACCCAGCGTTTATTGACGCCAATCAGCCAGCCGGGCTCTGAGTCGCGCAGCACATTGACTGTGCAACTGACTGACCCGCGACTCACTGACGCCCAGCACTGCGCCAATTTCTTTCAAATTCAATTCTTCATCATAATACAGTGATAACACCAATCGCTCGCGCTCAGGTAAACCTGCTATGGCATCCGCTAGGGCTTGTTTAAAATGCACCTGCTCAATATCACGACTGGGTTCTTGCTGAGTGCTATGGGTATTAAACTGATCCCCTTCATCCAGCAAGTCATCAAAACTGAACAAACGACTGCCTTGAGTATCATTTAAAATAGAATAATACTCGTCAACACTCAGCTTAAGTTCGGCCGCGACTTCTAAATCTTGAGCATCGCGACCGGTACGCGCTTCAATGTTACGCACCGCATCGCTGACCATACGAGTATTGCGGTGCACTGAACGCGGGGTCCAATCACCTTTACGCAACTCATCCAGCATGGCTCCACGAATACGAATACCGACAAAGGTGTCAAAACTGGCCCCCTTACTGGCATCAAATTTTTTCGCTGCCTCAAGCAAACCGATCATCCCTGCCTGAATCAAATCCTCAACCTGTACGCTTGCAGGCAAGCGGCCAAGCATATGATAAGCAATGCGTTTGACCAAGGGTGCATGCTGCTCAATCAATAATGACTGTTCATCAGCACCTTGCGCCTGGCTATACATTTGCAGACCTTTAGCTCTTGTCATGCACTTTATTCCAATCCAGTGTGGTTAACTAACCGCTCCACAAAAAACTCTAAATGCCCACGAGGTGTACGCGCCAGCGGCCAGTTATTAATCTGCTGAGCCATAGATTTAAACACCAGTGAACATTTAGCACGTGGATAAGCCTCGTACACTGCGCGCTGCTTTTGTACCGCTTTACGCACCATTTCATCATAAGGTACAGCGCCTAAATACTGCAGCGTCACATCATCTAAAAAACGTTCGGTAACTTTAACCAATTTATTAAATAAGTTGCGTCCTTCTTGCGGACTGTGCGCCATATTGGCTAACACCCGAAATAGAGTCGTACCATGATTACGGTTGAGCAGTTTAATCAACGCATAGGCATCGGTAATTGAAGTGGGCTCATCACAGACCACCATAATCACTTCTTGCGCAGCCTGAACAAAGCTGGTGACAGAATCACCAATACCCGCGGCTGTATCAATCACCAGCACATCAATATTATCGCCTAAATCACTGAAGGCTTGAATCAAGCCCGCATGCTGCATAGGTGTCATTTCCACCATGCTTTGCGTGCCAGAAGACGCAGGTACAATTTTAATACCGCCAGGACCAGCCAACAAGACATCGCGCAAATCGCATTTGCCATCCATGACATCAGCCAAGGTATGCGTTGGTTGCAAGCCCAGTAACACGTCAACGTTCGCTAAGCCAAAGTCAGCATCGAGCAGCACTACTTTACGACCTAAGTCTGCCAGTGCGATGGAAAGATTCACCGAGACATTGGTCTTGCCCACTCCACCTTTACCACCGGTCACAGCAATCACTTGTACGGGCTGTTTCTGTTTACTTGTCATTGTATTTAATACCTTACTGAACTCTAACCAACGAACGCTGCAGTCAGCGGAGATCCTACACACATTTGCGCCATGATATCTTCTGTCGGTTCTTGCGTGCTCTGTAAACGCACAGCACGACTGACCAACTGATGGTTGCGTGGCACTTGTATATCATCAGGTATTTTAGGACCGTCCGTAGTATAAGCTACTGGCATGCCATGGCCAATCGCCATACTCAGTGCCTCACCCATATTAATTGCTTCATCTAACTTAGTGATAATGCATCCTGCCAAACCGCAGCGCTTATACGCATGCCAAGCGGCCTTTAATACCTGCCCTTGACTGGTCGCAGCCATCACTAAATAATTTTTTGACTTCACTTTAGGATCAGCCAAGTTGTCCAACTGTAGGCCCAGTGCTGGATCACTGACAGGCAGGCCAGCTGTATCCACTAAAACAACGCGCTTATGCGTCAACGGCTTGAGCGTTTCAGCCAAAGTTTCACCTTCAGCCACGTAGCTCACCGGAATATTTAAAATACGACCTAGCGTTTTCAACTGTTCTTGTGCGCCGATGCGATGGCTGTCCATGCTGACTAAGGCAATATTATTCACGCCATGCTCTAGCACATAACGGGCTGCCAGCTTCGCTAATGTCGTGGTTTTACCCACTCCTGCTGGGCCCACTAAAGCAATCACACCACCCTCATCAACCGGCTCAGCATTGGGTGTACGGATGGAGTGCGTTAAGTAGGCTAACGCCATACGCCAAGCTTTTTGCTGATCTTGCTCGCGGGCTACACGCTCCAAGATGGGGCGCACAATATCAGCACTGAGACCCATTTTTTGGAAACGCTTCCATAATGCAGCATGTGCGGGCTGTTGAGTGCGCATGGTATTCCAAGCCATATTGCCTAGTTGCACTTCAAGCATTTCACGCAAGCTATTGAGTTCAGAACGCATCGCTGCCATCTCACCGGTATTGGCAGTGTTGTTCTGTAGCGGCTGCGCCGAGGCAGGCTGAGGCTGGGCACGACTGACGCGGTGCATGACTTCATCAAGTAGTTGGCGGTCTTTACCGACAACACCACCCTCTTGGCGCGCTTGCAAACTGGCCTGTGCCTCAAGAATCTGCGTTTGAGTCTTGCGCAGCTCAGCTTCTAAAGCTGGGTTCGGACGCGCCACTGAAGGTTGAACTTGATAATCAAGGGCTGCGGTCAACTCAACACCACCAGCAACACGGCGTGTAGAAATAATGGCCGCTTCGGCACCTAATTCTTCACGGACGCGGTTCATCGCTTGGCGCATATCAGCTGCGAAATATCGTTTGACTTGCATAAGTCAGCCCTCGATCAATTTTGTCCTACCGTTGCCACGATAGTGACTTGCTTATTGTCTGGAATCTCTTGATAGGCCAACACATACATATTGGGTACGGCTAACCTAGCAAAACGCGACATCATGGCTCGAATCTGTCCAGCAACTAATAGCACCACTGGCTTACCAAGCATTTCCTGACGTTGCGCCGCATCTATCAGAGACTTCTGTAGTTTCTCAGCCATTCCAGGTTCAAGCAGTACACCTTCACCTGAACCTTGTCCGGCCTTCTGCATACTACTAAGCAATATCTGTTCCAACCTTGGTTCTAATGTGATCACAGGCAGCTCAGGCTCAAGCCCGACAATGCTTTGCACGATTGCACGCGACAGTGCGACACGCACTGCGGCAACGATAGTGTCAGTATCTTGACTGCGCGACACCGTCTCAGCAATGGCTTCGGCAATGCTACGAATATCCCGCACCGGCACCTGCTCTTGCAGCAAACTTTGCAAAATCCGTAATAAAGTCGACAGCGAAATCATGCCCGGTATCAACTCTTCGGCCAGTTTGGGTGAGCTTTTCGCTAAAACCTGCATCAACTGTTGCACTTCTTCATGCCCCAGCAGCTCATGTGCGTGTTTATTAAGAATTTGATTGAGATGCGTGGCCACCACAGTACTGGTATCCACCACGGTATAACCTAAAGACTGCGCTTGATCACGTTGACTGGGCTCAATCCACACCGCTTCAAGACCAAAGGCCGGGTCAACAGTATCGATACCGCTGAGCGTGCCAAAAACTTGACCTGGGTTAATCGCCAGCTCGCGCTCTGGATAGACTTCAGCTTCAGCCACAGTCACACCCATTAACGTCAAGCGATAAACGTTGGGTAATAAATCTAAGTTATCGCGGATATGCACCGAGGGCATTAAAAACCCTAAATCTTGCGAGAGTTTTTTACGCACGCCTTTAATACGCGCTAACAGCTGGCCACCTTGATTACGGTCCACTAAAGGGATTAAGCGATAACCCACTTCTAAACCGACCATATCCACTGGAGTCACATCATCCCAACCTAACTCACGATTTTCTGCACTGACAGGCGCGGGGAGTTGTTCAAGATCGCTCTGCTCTTTTGCTACGACAGCGAGTTCTTTATCGTTCTGACGCTTCCAAATCAAATAAGCACCACCAGCTGCCAGTAAACCTAAGCCAATAAAGGACATATGCGGCATGCCCGGCACAACACCCATCGCAATCAAAATCGCCGCAGACACTGCTAATGCCTTAGGTGAAGCAAACATCTGCCGCTGAATTTGCTCACCCATATCTTCAGAGGTGGTGACGCGTGTCACCATCATTGCTGCTGCAGTTGACAGTAATAGCGAGGGCACTTGTGCGACCAAACCATCACCAATGGTCAGCAGCGCATACACTTTAGCTGAATCCATAAAGCCTAAATTATGCTGAGCCACACCAATCGCAATACCACCAATCAGGTTGATAAATAGAATTAACAGACCGGCAATCGCATCACCGCGTACGAACTTACTGGCACCATCCATCGAACCATAGAAGTCAGCCTCTTGCGCCACATCACTACGGCGAATCTTGGCTTGTTCTTGATCAATTAAACCGGCATTGAGGTCTGCATCAATTGCCATCTGCTTACCCGGCATGGCATCCAAAGTAAAACGTGCGCTCACCTCAGAGATACGGCCCGCACCCTTAGTCACCACCACAAAGTTAATAATCATCAAAATAGCAAAGACTACGGCACCGACCACGTAGTTACCGCCAATCACCACCTCACCGAAGGCTTGAATCACTTTACCTGCCGCATCACCGCCTTCATGACCATGCAGCAGCACCACTCGAGTGGAAGCCACATTTAAGGATAAGCGCATCAGGGTCGCCACTAACAAAATAGTCGGGAACGCGGCGAAATCCAGTGGACGCATGGCATACACGCCCACCAGCAAAACAATAATAGCCAAAGCAATATTAAAGGTAAAAAACACATCCAATAATAGGGTGGGAATCGGCAAAGTCATCATGCCGAGAATAACTAACAACAATATAGGCACGCCCAAGTTGCCCTGTTTGAGCAATCCTACGCCGGTGCGCATATTACTTTTGAATTGCGAGTTATTCACTAGTTATTCTCTTTTTGAGTGCAAGCATGCTGGTACTTAATATTGACACAAAGGCTATTGCTGTCATTAACAAGCAATAAACAGTCCAGCCTACGAATAAAAACAGATATTAGAAAACCACAAAGGCTGCCTCAGTGGGCAGCCTTTGTCTTTTACCGCGATTCTTAAGGTGCAACGCTAGCCTACAAAACTCAGCAAGGCCCCCGCCGCTACAGCCGAACCAATCACACCAGCTACGTTGGGCCCCATAGCATGCATCAGCAAGAAGTTTTGCGGATTAGCCTCAAGCCCCACACGATTGGAGACCCGCGCCGCCATAGGTACTGCCGATACGCCTGCCGAACCAATCAAGGGGTTAATTTTAACAGTACTGAACTTATTCATGACTTTTGCCATAATAATGCCCATCGCTGTACCGGCACTGAAAGCGATCATACCCAACAATAAAATCCCTAAGGTTTTCATCTGCAAGAAGGATTCAGCCGACAGTTTTGAGCCCACGGTCAAACCCAGTCCAATGGTAATGATGTTGATCAAGGCATTGCGCGAGGTGTCCGCCAAACGCTCAACCACGCCACTTTCACGCATCAAGTTACCAAAAGCAAACATCCCCACCAATGGCGCCGCATCGGGCAATAACATGCCAATCAGCAAGCACAACACTAACGGAAAGATGATTTTTTCGGTTTGCCCAACAGGACGCAATTGCGACATCACAATCGAGCGCTCTTCAGGCGTGGTCAAAGCGCGCATAATGGGCGGCTGAATCAATGGTACGAGTGCCATATACGAATAAGCAGCTACAGCAATAGGTCCCAGTAAATCAGGCGCTAAACGCGACGCGACATAAATAGAGGTTGGACCATCAGCCCCCCCAATAATAGCGATCGAAGCCGCTTCCTGCAGAGTGAACTCCAAGCCTGGAATACCCAACATGCCAATCGCTAATGCGCCCAATAAGGTACCAAAGATACCAAACTGTGCCGCAGCACCCAGCAGTAAGGTTTTAGGGTTGGCCAACATCGGGCCAAAGTCCGTCATCGCCCCCACACCCATAAAAATCAACAAGGGGAAAACACTGGTGGGTAAACCCACATCGTAAAGCAAGGCCAGCAAACCGCTACCTTCAGCCATACCTGCCGCAGGCATATTAGCTAACACACCACCAAAACCAATAGGTATCAGCAGTAACGGCTCAAAACCTTTGCGAATGGCTAGGAAAATCAGAACCAAGCACACCACAATCATTAAGGCCTGTCCTGCCTCAAGCTGGTAAACACCCGTGTTGTGCCATAATTTTAAGAGCTTATCCATCATTCAGCCCTCACACTAGGGTCAGCAGGCTATCGCCAACTGACACTGCGTCGCCAACTTTAACGTTGACGTCACCGATGACTCCACGGCGAAATGCGCGAATTTCAGTTTCCATTTTCATGGCTTCTAAAATAATCACCACATCACCCTCGTCAACCGCTTGGCCTGGCTTGACTAACACCTTAAAGATATTACCTGCCAACGGCGCTCCCTGAGGATCACCGGCACCCGTTGCAACGGACTCAGGCGCACAAGCAGTGGCCTCACCGATCGGCTTTAAGCCTTCAATATCACCACCTTCATTGACTTGTACAACAAAGGTTTTGCCATTGACATCAACGGTATAGGCTTGTGCACTCGCGCTTGGACTATTGAGCACTTCATTACCGGTCGGCATCGGCTCAAAGGCATCAGGATTATCGCGACTCTCTAAGAACTTCAAGCCAATCTGTGGGAATAAAGCATAGGTCAGCACATCATCGATCATATCCTCTGCTAAACGGATATTTTTCTCTTGAGCTAATTCTTTTAACTCAGCGGTGAGCTTCTCAACTTCATTTTCCAGCAAGTCTGCAGGACGGCAAACCACTGCCTCTGCACCATCCAACACTCGCGCTTGTAACTCTAGGTTAAAGGGTGCCGGCGCAGCGCCATACTCACCTTTTAAAACACCTGCGGTTTCTTTAGTAATGGACTTATAACGCTCGCCGGTCAGCACGTTAATCACTGCTTGAGTACCGACAATTTGTGAAGTCGGCGTCACCAGTGGGATAAAACCTAAATCTTCACGTACACGCGGAATCTCAGCTAGCACTTCATCAAACTTATCGCTGGCGCCCTGCTCTTTAAGCTGTCCTTCCATATTGGTTAACATGCCGCCTGGTACTTGCGCGACTAGAATACGTGAATCAACACCGCGTAATGTACCTTCAAATTTCGCATACTTTTTGCGTACTTCGCGGAAATAGGCTGCGACTTCTTCCAGTAATAACAAATCAAGACCGGTGTCATGCTCGGTATTTTGGAACATGGCGACCACAGACTCGGTTGGCGAATGGCCATAGGTCATCGACATGGAGGAAATCGAGGTGTCCACGTTATCAATGCCGGCTTCCACTGCTTTTAAAATCGAAACAGATGATAAACCTGCAGTGGCGTGACACTGCATATGAATTGGAATCGATAAACTGGCTTTCAATTTACTGACCAATTCATAGGCAACATAGGGTGTTAAGATCCCGGCCATATCTTTAATGGCAATGGAGTCAGCGCCTAAGTCTTCAATTTTCTTACCCAGATCAACCCACATCTGCATATTATGCACAGGACTGGTGGTGTAAGAGATGGTGCCTTGTGCGTGTTTGCCATTGGCTTTCACTGCTTTTAAAGCACGATCCAGATTGCGAGGGTCATTCATCGCATCAAAGACGCGGAACACATCCACACCGTTAAATGCAGCACGCTCAACAAACTTATCCACTACATCATCCGCATAGTGGCGGTAGCCCAGTAAGTTTTGTCCACGCAGCAACATTTGCTGCGGAGTATTAGGCATAGCTTTTTTCAGTGCGCGAATACGCTCCCATGGATCTTCGCCTAAATAGCGAATACAGGAGTCAAAAGTTGCACCACCCCAGGTTTCAACCGACCAAAAACCGACTTGGTCAAGCTTGCCGGCAATCGGCAACATGTCTTCTAAACGAACACGGGTAGCTAAAATAGATTGGTGAGCATCACGTAAGACAACGTCAGTAATACCGAGTGGCTTGGTGGCAGTCATATAGAAAAACTCCGTATAGATACACTCAGCCGCGACGGGCGCGGTGCTGTTTAATGGCAATTTGAATGGCTTGTAAAGTATCTGCATCAACCGCCTGCACGCTGATCGCTGATGCAGGTGTTGCCACAGCACTGGCTGTTGCAGAGTGAGTACCTTCCGGAGCAATGCGCTCTAAAATAAAAGACATTGCTTTAATACAGAAGATCAATAAAACCAAAAACAAAAAAACGAGACCCATGCCAAACAGCACAAGTTCAACGCCTTCAAGCAGGAGTTGCTGAGAAGTCATATACGCTCCATTTCCTGAGTTACAGGGGCAATTTTATATTTATACATATGCCATAACTGTCATAACCGCCAGTCATTCATAGCTAAAACGCCCAAACAGTAACGTAAATTGATCCTGATAAGCAAACAATAGAATACTTATCAAACTGTCATACATACGGCTCTAAAACTGACTATAGAGTCTTAAAGTAAAAAAACTGTCGCCAAACCAAGGAAAATAAAGAAACCACCACTGTCAGTCATCGCAGTAATCAAAACACTAGAACCCAGCGCTGGGTCACGCCCTAAACGTACCATGGTCATCGGAATAACCACACCCATAAAGGCGGCCAAGAGCAGGTTCAAGGTCATCGCTGCGGTCATCACCACACCCAACGGCCAACTGTCATAGAGTAACCAAGCAACCAGTCCCACAACACTGCCCCAGATCAAACCATTGATCAATGCCACCGCCAGCTCTTTACGCAGTAGACGCGAAGAATTACCCATCGACATCTGATCTAACGCCATGGCCCGCACAATCATAGTGATGGTTTGGTTACCTGAGTTACCACCAATCCCTGCAACAATCGGCATCAAGGCAGCCAAAGCCACTAATTTTTCAATCGAGCCCTCAAATAAACCAATCACCCGTGAAGCAACAAAAGCGGTGATTAAGTTAATTGCCAGCCACGCCCAACGGTTTTGTAATGACTTCCATACCGAGGCAAAAATATCTTCCTCTTCACGTAAACCGGCACGATTGAGTGTTTCGCTTTCAGATTCTTCTCGAATTAAATCGACCATTTCATCAACGGTTAAACGGCCAATCAATTTGCCACTCTTTTCAATCACTGGCGCCGAAACTAAGTTATAACGCTCAAAGGCTTGCGCCGCAAAAGCACCGTCTTCATCAGGATAGAAAGTGACCGGATCATCGGCCATCACTTCATGCACCATACGCTCAGGGTCATTGACCAATAAGCGCTTAATCGGCAGCACGCCTTTTAAAATACCGGCCACATCCACCACAAAAAACTTATCCGTTTGATCTGGCAGCTCTTTTAAGCGACGTAAATAACGTAAAACCACTTCAAGTGCGACATCTTCCCGGATGGTCACCATCTCAAAGTCCATAATGGCGCCAACCTGCTCATCACCATAGGAGAGCGCTGAACGCACGCGCTCGCGCTGCTGCTCATCCAGTGACTCCATCAAGCCCTGCACCACATCACGCGGCAACTCTGGCGCTAGGTCAGCTAACTCATCGGCATCCAGATCCTTGGCTGCAGCAATAATTTCTTGCTCGTCCATATCTGCGATCAAGGTTTCACGCACAGAGTCAGAGACTTCCAACAGAATATCGCCATCGCTTTCTGCATGAACCATCTGCCAGACCACTAAGCGGTCTTCTAGAGGTAGTGCTTCAAGGATATAGGCGATATCTGCAGGGTGCAGCTCATCTAACTTTTCCTGTAACTCAGTTAAATGCTGCTGTTGTACTAACTCATCAACACGTTCTTGATGATCACTGCCCTGCTGGGCAACACTTTCCTCAATTAATCGATGTCGTTGCAAGAGCTCCAGAACCTGTGAAAAACGCTCTTGTAAGCGCTCCTGGGGTTTTCTCTCTTCAACTTCAGACATAAATAAGGTACTCCACCCTAGCGCGCTATCGATGCTAAGGATTGATCAAGTGTGCATGATGATTGCTCAATGTGAAAAAAATCTACTGAAAAATCATGTTCAACCAACTTTTCGCTGGTTTTATATTTTTTAATAATAGCATTGCAGCCCAGCTTTGCATCTAACTATTGCTCGCCTGATGCGGCCCAGCAACCTAAACAGTCTGGCAATTGCACTATTCACAACTACACTGAAGCTCAATACTCACTGACAGTTTTAGTTAACACATCAAGGATGATGACCATGCGCCACCCCTACCTTCTATATCTAACACTCAGTATATGCTGCTACTCATCGACAGCTGCTCTCGCACAGATTTTCAAATGCACTGCAGATAACGGCAACATCAGTTTTAATGACAGCGGCTGCCCACCCCAGGCCCAGCAAGAGCTAGTGAGCCGCCAGCCTGTGACTAGCATACCTGCGCCACCTAACAAGGCCATCGAGCACCACCAAGACACCCCAGAGCACAGAGCAACACGCGTGACAGTGATCAGCGATGACAAACACCCCTGCGGTGCTTTTGATGCCACACAGCGACGCACTGACTTAATACGTAAACAAGTTAAAAGTGGAATGAGCCAAGCCGAAGTGCAGAGCATGTTTGGTAAACCACTCTCACAACGTAATCATAATGGTATTGTCAGCGCGGTGTACCGCAATAATAAAGAGCAACGAGTAACGGTACGCTTTAACCAGCAAGGCTGCGTGCCCTAAAATCCAGGTTAAATTTTAGGCAAAAAAAAACCTGCAATAAATGCAGGTTTTTTAATATGGTGGACTCAGGAGGATTCGAACCTCCGACCGCTCGGTTCGTAGCCGAGTACTCTATCCAGCTGAGCTATGAGTCCATTTGTTGCCGCGTATTATAGAGCTATCTATTTGATTTGCAAGGAGTTTTATATTTAATTTAAACTCTTTGAAAATATGCTCTGCAACACTAAATATGGCGGAGAATGAGAGATTCGAACTCTCGACACCGTATAAGGGTGTACTCCCTTAGCAGGGGAGCGCCTTCAGCCACTCGGCCAATTCTCCGTAACACGGGGCGTATATTACCCACATATTTAGAAAATGCAAAGCATAAATGCAAAATAATCAAATATTTGTGTTTTCTTGCTCTTCTTGCTGCTCTTCTTTCTCTTTTTGGATGCGCTGGTAGATCTCTTCACGGTGCACAGCGATCTCTTTTGGTGCGTTAACACCAATGCGAACCTGATTACCTTTAACACCCAAAACAGTCACAGTGACTTCATCACCAACCATCAGTGTCTCACCAACACGACGCGTTAGTATTAACATTTTCAATCTCCTTATAAAACAATTTAGGTTTACAGTCTGCATCTGTAAGTTATGAATAGCGTACACCCATCACATACTCTTGCACATAATAGGTGCCACATTTTTATTGATCATGACCATTAACGTTTTATATCACGATCAATAAAACACACCAGCCCAGCACTGCTGAACTGAAAATTCTTTACAGTTTAACTACTTGGCCCATCTAAACCAAAGGCCGTATGCAAAGCGCGCACAGCCAACTCAACATATTTCTCATCAATGACCACTGAGACTCGAATCTCTGAGGTAGAAATCATCTGAATATTAATGTTTTCTTTGGCCAGCGCTTCAAACATCGTACTAGCAACACCTGGATGCGAGCGCATACCGACACCCACTATCGACACTTTAGCAATACTAGTAGTACCACTGACTTCACTTGCACCAATCTCTAATGCCGTAGCCCTCAAGACCTCAATGCCCTTGTCATAGTCAGAGTTGCCCAGAGTAAAGGTAAAGTCTGTAGTGTTATCTTGTGCAACGTTTTGCACAATCATATCAATATCAATATTAGCCGCACTGATCGGCCCTAAAATCTTAAAGGCAACACCTGGGGTATCAGGCACACCACGAATGGTGAGCTTAGCTTCATCGCGGTTAAAGGCAATACCAGAAATAATCGGCTGTTCCATGCTGTCCTCATTATCATCAGTCGTAATTAGAGTGCCTGGACCTTCTTCAAAGCTATGCAAGACGCGCAAGGGCACATGGTATTTTCCAGCAAATTCCACAGAACGCAACTGTAGAATTTTTGAGCCAAGACTGGCCATTTCTAGCATTTCTTCAAAGGTGATGCGATCTAAGCGCTGCGCCCGCGGTACAACGCGAGGGTCAGTCGTATAAACACCATCCACATCTGTGTAGATATGGCATTCATCAGCTTTAAGTTTGGCAGCCAAAGCCACAGCGGTGGTATCAGAGCCGCCACGACCGAGCGTAGTGATACTGCCCTGTTCATCCACACCCTGAAAACCTGCTACGACTACAACCTTACCTGCTTTAAGCTGCTCGCTCACTTTAGCGACATCAATACTTAAAATGCGCGCTTTTCCATGCTCACTATCAGTAATGATCGGCACTTGCGCACCGGTAAAAGATACCGCTGGCACACCAATTTTATTTAGCGCCATGGCTAATAGGGCAATAGTCACCTGTTCACCGGTAGCAATCATCACATCCATTTCACGTAGAGACGGCTTGTCGGCAATCTGCTTCGCTAAGGCCAACAAACGGTTGGTTTCGCCACTCATAGCAGAAACCACCACCACAATGTCATCGCCCGACGCACGGAACTGAGCTATTTTTGCAGCGACTTGAGCTATACGCTCAGGTGAACCCACCGAAGTGCCACCAAATTTTTGTACGATCAACGCCATATTACTGCCGCCTTAATCATCGTTAGGGTTCAACTCTATTGAGCTGTGGATCAAGCGCACTCAACCCACAGCGCCTCTTAATCAACTTTTAGTTTTTACTCGCAACATACTCAGCGGTTATAGCTAACGCATCATCCAGCTTGGCCAGTTCAACACCACTGCCTTGCGCCATATCCGGACGACCGCCACCTTTACCACCGACCACAGCCGCAGCTTGCTTCATGAGATCACCGGCTTTAAATTGACCCGTCAGATCCTTAGTCACACCTGCAACAAGGGCAATACGCTCATTCTGGACACTACCCAAGAGAATCACTGCGCTGCCCAGCTTGTTTTTCAGCTGATCCATAAGCACCAGCAGATCTTTATTTTCGACACCATCAAGGCGTGCAGCTAAGACTTTAACGCCATTCACTTCAACGGCTGCAGAGGCTAAATCACTGCCTGCAGCGCGTGCGGCTTTGGCTTTAAGTTGCTCAACTTCTTTCTCTAAGCTGCGCTGATGATCAAGAACCGCCTGCAGCTTGTCGAGAATATTTTCACGATTGCCTTTAACTAAGCTCATGGCTTGCTTGAGCTGTTCTTCAGCGCCAGCCAACCAATTCCAAGCGGCTACGCCGGTCACTGCTTCGATACGACGTACGCCTGCCGCCACACCACCTTCACTGGTGATTTTAAATAAACCAATATCACCAGTACGTTCCGCGTGAATACCACCACACAACTCAACAGAGAAACCATCGGCCATACTTAATACGCGCACTTCGTCACCGTATTTTTCACCAAAGAGCGCCATCGCACCTTTAGTTTTGGCCGTTTCAATATCAGTGACTTCAGTGCACACCGCAGTGTTATTACGAATTTCTTGGTTAACGCGCTCTTCTAAAGCTTTGATTTGCGCAGGCGTAACCGCTTCAAAATGACTGAAGTCAAAACGCAAACGCTGACTGTCAACCAATGAGCCTTTTTGCTGCACATGCTCGCCTAAAATATCGCGCAGCGCCGCATGCAAAATATGCGTGGCTGAGTGATTTAATGCCGTGGCGTGCAACATATCTGCATTCACTTGTGCATTGACTGTATCGCCAACTTGCAGCGTACCTTGAGTGATTACACCGTGATGCAAGAAAGCCTGACCGCTTTTGGTGGTATCGGTAATATCAATACGTAAGTGATCCGCAGCCAAGTAACCGCTATCACCCACCTGCCCGCCTGATTCTGCATAAAACGGTGTGCGATCAAGGACGATGACCACTGCATCACCTTCTAAAGCCGACTCTACGCTGGCACCCTCTTTAAGCAGCATCAACACTTTGGCATCAGCTTGCTGTGCTTGGTAACCTAAGAACTCAGTATCACTATCGATTTTAACCAAGGTATTGTAATCAAGACCGAAGGAGCTGGCTGAACGAGCACGCTCACGCTGCGCCTGCATTTCACGCTCAAAGCCTTCTTCATCCACGGTCAACTCACGCTCACGGGCGATATCCGCGGTGAGGTCCATGGGAAAGCCGTAGGTGTCATAGAGTTTAAAGACCACTGAACCTGGAATCACGCTACCTTCAAGGCCATCTAAGTCCTGCTCAAGGATACGCAAGCCCTGCTCTAGGGTTTTTGCAAACTGCTCTTCTTCGGTTTTTAAAATACGTTCAATCTGTGCTTGCTGCTGCTTCAGCTCCGGGAAGGCTTCGCCCATCTCCGCCACCAATGACGCAACAATTTTGTAGAAGAAACTGCCTGTAGCACCGAGTTTATTACCATGACGGCAGGCACGACGAATAATACGACGCAGTACATAACCACGACCATCATTGGACGGCACCACACCATCAGCTATTAAGAAACTGCATGAACGGATATGGTCAGCAATCACTTTCAGCGATGGGTTGTCATTGTTCTCAGTACCGACCGCCGCGGCAACGCCTTGGAGTAAGTTTTTGAACAGATCAATATCGTAGTTGGAATTAACATGCTGCAAGACCGCACTGATGCGCTCAAGACCCATACCAGTATCGACACTGGGCGCTGGTAGCGGATGCATCACGCCGTCAGCGGTACGGTTGAACTGCATAAAGACATTATTCCAGATCTCGATATAACGGTCACCATCTTCATCAGGTGAGCCTGGAGGCCCACCCCAAATATGCTCACCGTGGTCAAAGAAAATCTCTGAACAGGGGCCGCACGGACCGGTATCACCCATGGCCCAGAAGTTATCGGACTCATACGACACACCGCCACTGTCGCCGATACGAATCATGCGTTCAGCCGGCACACCCATTTCATCCACCCAGATATCGTAGGCTTCATTATCGGTGTGATAAACGGTGACCCACAGCTTGTCTTTAGGGAGATTAAGCCACTGATCCGAGGTTAAAAACTCCCAAGCATAATGAATCGCATCACGCTTAAAGTAATCACCAAAGCTGAAGTTACCCAGCATTTCAAAGAAAGTATGGTGACGCGCGGTGTAACCAACGTTTTCCAGATCGTTGTGTTTACCACCGGCACGCACACATTTTTGGCTACTGACCGCACGTGTATAGGCGCGTTTTTCTAAACCCAAGAAGCAGTCTTTAAACTGATTCATGCCCGCATTGGTAAATAATAGCGTGGGGTCATTGGCTGGGATCAATGAGCTGGATGCTACGCGGGTATGACCCTTTTCTTCAAAGAAGCGAAAAAAGGCTTCGCGGATTTCTGCGCTTTTCATATTTTATTCCACAATTAAATAACGGTAATACGTGCGTGATGCCGTGAAGTCACCGACTCAAACCACACATTATATCGCTGATATAGCATGCTGTGCAGCACTGTACTGCACAGAACATAAGCTGCGACTTAGTGATTGCACTCATCGGTGTGCACATGGTCATCTTCAAGCATAGCAGTTGAGTCAGCAGCTTCCATTTCGAGCTGTAGACTAACAAGGTTGGTGGCCAAAGGACGCAACAACAAGTTAGCGTACTCAGCGTCACCTTCTTCAACATCCACACCGATTAATAGCTGGCCATTACCTGCGGTTTGTATCCAAATTTCTTTACCTTGCCATAACACGGCAAAGCGTGAGCACGAGGCTTCAGTTTGTGTACCGTCTTCATTTTCCAGAAGCAGCTGTAATCCTGTGTTCATAATGTCATTACCTAAATTTAAAAAATAAAGAAGC
>DASRNZ010000005.1:0-13907 GCA_035647155.1 Thiopseudomonas sp. | reverse complement strand
CGTTCGATTTTATTGGATAAAAATAAATAATTGGCAAATACGTTCAAGTAGTTTGAGACTTTTTGCTATTGCTTCTATAGCCAACTGGGGCTGACTATCAAGGTGTGTACCTTGCAATGTCAACAATAATAAAAGTTGGAGCGTGCCATGAGCTTAGTAAAAAAAGACTATTTTCAAGCCTCAAAAGATTTTGATTTTGACGCTACTGTGAGTGATGCCATTAGCGGAAATTTTACCGCGATGAACGCCTGTTATGAGTGCTGTGACCGCCATGCTGTCAATGGTGCGGTGGCTTTAATTCAAGAGAATGCTGATGGTAGTTCAAGCCGTCACAGTTATGCCGAGTTGCGTGATCAGTCTGCGCAATTTGCCCATTACCTCAGCAGTCAGGGTATTCAAGCCGGTGATGTGGTGGCCGGTTTATTACCGCGCGGTCATGCGTTGACTGTCACTATTCTTGGGGTATGGCGTATCGGCGCCATTTACCAACCCTTATTTACTGCCTTTGGCCCTAAAGCTATTGAGCATCGCTTACAGACTTCAGCAGCTAAGTTGGTGGTGACTGATGCGGATAACCGTAGCAAGCTGCTTGATGTGCAATTATGCCCTGCAGTGATGACTGTCACTGATGCACAAGGTGCTGGCTTAGAAAGCGCTGATTGCGACTTTTGGCCTAGCATAGAAGCGTTATCGACTGATTTCGATCCGGTGATGCGCAGTGGAGATGATCCGTTTTTACTGATGTTTACCTCAGGTACCACAGGCTTAGCTAAGCCTCTGCAGGTGCCATTGCGCGCTATTGTAGCTTTTCAGCGCTATATGATTGATGCGGTGGGCTTGCGTGTTGATGATTCTTTTTGGAACGTCGCAGACCCAGGTTGGGCTTATGGTTTGTACTTTGGTATTACGGGGCCGATGTCGATGGGTTTGCCGGTGTTATCGGTGGCCGGCTTATTTAACTTGGACCGCTGTTTAGATATCGCCAAGAAATACAATGTGAATAATCTAGCTGGCGCACCGACGGTATTTCGCATGTTGATTGCCGCTGGCGCGCAAGTCGCTGATCAATGGACCGAGCAGTTGCGTGCAGTGAGCAGTGCAGGCGAACCTTTAAATCCTGAAGTGATTCGTTGGTTTAAAAAACACTTAAATGTTGCGATTAATGACCATTATGGGCAAACCGAAATGGGCATGGTGCTGTGTAATCACCATAACTTAGAACACCCCATGCATATGGGCGCGGCAGGTTATGCATCACCTGGACACCGTGTTGTCGTTATTGATGAACAGACTCTTCAAGAGTTGCCTGCAGGCGTACCTGGGATTTTATCGGTTGATACAGAGCAGTCACCGATGTTTTGGTTTAACGGCTACAAAGATATGCAAACTAACGCTTTCCAAGGTCGTTACTATTTAACCGGTGATACCGCTGAGTTGAACACCGATGGCAGTATCAGTTTTGTCGGGCGTTCAGATGATGTGATCACGACATCAGGCTACCGTGTTGGCCCTTTTGATGTTGAAAGCGCCTTGCTTGAGCATCCTGCAGTGATTGAAGCTGCTGTTGTCGGTAAACCCGATGTACAGCGCACAGAAATCATTAAAGCCTTTGTTATTTTGCAAGACGGCTATGCAGGCACGCCAGAGCTGGCTGAAGAATTGCGGCTGCATGTGCGCAACCGTTTAGCTGCGCATGCTTACCCACGTGAAATTGAATTCCCTGATGAGTTGCCAAAAACGCCAAGCGGTAAAGTACAGCGTTTTATTTTGCGTCTGAATGAAATCAATAAACAGCAAGCACAGCAAGAGCAAGAGCAAGAACAACAACAAGAACAACAAGCAGCCAAACAAGCGGCCTGCTAATTCTAAGGATCGATTATGCGCGTAGCAGAACATACATTTGTGATTACCGGCGGTGCCTCAGGATTAGGTGCGGCCACGGCTCGTCACCTCGTTGCGCAGGGCGCTTGTGTGGTGTTGCTGGATATCAATCAGCAAGCTGTGGTTGCCCAGGCTGAGCAGCTGGGTGAGCGCGCTTTGGGTATTGCCTGTGATATTTGCGATAGCGAGCAGGTACAAAGTGCACTGGATGCCGCCACTGCGCACTTTGGCGCACTACATGGCTTAATCAACTGTGCGGGAATTGTGGGTGGGCAGCGAATTTTAGGTCGTAAAGGCCCACATGATTTAGATGACTTTTCTCGTGTGCTGCAGATCAACGTGATCGGCAGCTTCAATATGTTGCGCTTAACCGCGCAAATGATGGTCGATAATCCGCCTAATACAGAAGGTGAGCGCGGCGTTATTATCAATACAGCCTCAGTGGCGGCTTACGATGGTCAACTGGGTCAAGCCGCCTATGCATCCTCTAAAGGTGCGATTGTCAGCATGACGTTACCGGCAGCACGTGAATTAGCCAGTTACGGTATTCGGGTGATGACTATTGCTCCGGGGGTATTTGAAACGCCGATGATGGCAGGAATGACCGATGAAGTCCGTGCTGGCTTATGTGCTGATGTGCCGTTTCCACCGCGTTTAGGCAAACCTGAAGAATATGCCGCATTAGCGCAGCATATTATTGAAAACACCATGCTCAATGGTGAAGTGATTCGTATTGATGGCGCATTGCGTATGGGAGTTAAATGAAATGAGTACGCATGATCCTGTAGTGATTGTCAGTATGGCGCGCACGCCTCTGGGTGGTTTTCAGGGGGCTTTGCAGAACGTTACAGCCACGCAGTTGGGTGCTGTGGCAATTAAAGCGGCGGTGGCCCGTGCGCAATTAGCGCCTGAAGCGGTGCAAGAAGTGATGTTTGGTTGCGTGTTGCCCGCGGGCTTAGGTCAAGCGCCGGCACGGCAAGCGGCATTGGGTGCAGGTTTAGCTGAAAGTACCGTCTGTAGCACGGTTAATAAAATGTGCGGATCGGGTATGCAAACCGTGATAATGGCGCATGACGCCTTACTTGCTGGCTCAGTTGATGTGGTGGTGGCGGGCGGTATGGAAAGTATGTCCAATGCCCCCTATTTACTGGATAAAGCTCGCGCCGGTCAGCGCATGGGGCACGGCAGAGTGATTGACCATATGTTTATGGATGGCCTTGAGGATGCCTATGAAAAAGGCCGACTGATGGGCACCTTTGCTGAGGACAGCGCACAGACCTATGGTTTTAGCCGTGAACAGCAAGATGATTTTGCTGAGCAGTCGCTTCAACGTGCACAACAAGCGATCAGCAATGGTAGTTTTGCGCAAGAGATTGTTGCGGTTGAAGTGGTGGGACGCAAAGGCAGTGTGACGGTCAGTGAAGATGAGCAGCCGCCCAAAGCTGATTTAAATAAAATTCGTCAATTGCGCCCTGCTTTTCGCGAAGGTGGTACTGTCACAGCAGCCAACTCCAGTTCTATTTCTGATGGTGCAGCAGCGCTGGTATTGATGCGCCAAAGTGAAGCGCAGCGACGAGGCTTAACAGCTCTGGCTGTGATTCACGGGCATAGCGCCTATGCAGCAGCGCCGCATTTATTTAGCTCGGCGCCAGTCGGGGCGATCAAAAAGTTGATGGCACGTACGGGGTGGGATTTAGCCAAGGTTGATCTATTTGAAATCAATGAAGCTTTTGCTGTGGTGACTATGATTGCTATGCAAGAGCTTGATTTACCCGCAGAAAAGGTCAATGTGCAGGGTGGTGCTTGTGCATTAGGGCATCCGATTGGCGCATCGGGAGCACGGATTATAGTGACTTTGTTGGCTGCATTAAAGCAACACCATAAACGCTTTGGCGTTGCTGCGATCTGTATTGGTGGTGGAGAAGCAACAGCAATAGCAGTTGAATTATTGAATTAATACACATACTTTTAATGGTCTACATAGGTTGACCATGAATGGCAAAGGAATTTAATTTATGACGAATGCAGTAGAAACTTACCAGAAAGCTCAGCACTTACAATTGACCGATAAGTTGGTGGTAGAAATGCGTGGGCATACGGCTGTGCTGACCCTGAACAATCCATCCGCGAACACTTGGGATGAAGATATGTTGCGCGGCGTTAAACAGTTGGTCGAGCATTTAAATGAAGATAAAGATATTTATGCCTTGGTTATTACCGGAGCGGGTGAGAAGTTCTTTAGTGCGGGTGCTGACTTAAAGCTGTTTGCCAGTGGTGATAAAGGAATGGCACGTACCATGGCGCGCCGTTTTGGTGAAGCTTTTGAAGCGCTGAGTGATTATCGCGGTGTGAGCATTGCTGCGATTAATGGCTATGCCATGGGTGGCGGCTTAGAGTGCGCATTGGCCTGTGATATTCGTATTGCTGAAGAGCAGGCGCAGATGGCTTTGCCTGAAGCCTCAGTTGGTTTATTACCCTGTGCTGGCGGTACACAAAAACTCTCTTGGCTGGTGGGCGAGGGTTGGGCTAAGCGTATGATCCTATGTGGTGACCGTGTTGATGCGCGCACGGCTGAACGTATTGGCTTAGTCGAAGAAGTTGTGGCTCAAGGCCAAGCGTTGAATAAAGCTTTGGAATTGGCTGATAAAGTCGCCAAGCAAAGTCCTGTTTCAGTGCGTACCGTTAAGCCTTTAATTCAAGGTGCGCGGACGCAAGCCCCTGATCATTGGTTACCGGCTGAGCGTGAAGCTTTTGTCGATTTATTTGATACGCAAGACACCCAAGAGGGCGTGAATGCGTTTTTAGAGAAGCGTAAAGCACAGTGGCAGAACTGCTAATCAGTTAGCGGCATGGATAGGCCGCAGGTGGTATTGCGCATGGATCATGTGCAGTGCCGCTTGCGGCTTTTTTATAGGCTTAATAAAATTATGATGCTATAAGTTCGCGCACGCAATACGGTTATCGTAGCGTAGGGTTGAAACGGGCCGTAGCGCTGAATGCAGCTACGGCCAGAGGCTTGATCTTGATTAACCTTGTGAGAGCAACTGGCGCAACTCAATAATGGCTGCGTTAGCACGGGATACGTAGTTGGCCATAACCAAGGAGTGGTTGGCTAAAATACCGTAACCGTCACCATTAAGAACCATCGGGCTCCAGAGTGACTCTTGCGCTGATTCCAGCTCACGGATGATTTGACGAACGCTGACTGTAGCGTTCTTCTTGGCAATCACGTCAGCAAAATCAATTTCAATCGCGCGTAAGAAATGCGAAAGCGCCCAAGCTTGACCACGCGCTTCATAAAACACATTGTCAATTTGTAGCCAAGGTGTTTTGACGATTTCCTCTTTAACACCCTGGGCTCTTCCGGTCAGTAAAGGATCGTCAGTCTCAACTTCACCGTCGTGATCTATATTTAAACGGGCTTTACCGACACTGGCGGAAAGACGCTGTGACAATGAGCCCAAGCGAGTGGCTACATCACCTAACCAGTTGTTTAGATTATCTGCACGAGCATAAAACTGGGTGTTGGATTTTGCAGGGTCACTGAGACGCTTTAGGTAGCTATTAAGTGATTTGATCCCTTGACGGTATTCATCTTCTGTTGCCGGCAAGATCCAGCTTTTATTATCAAAGTTAAAAAGTGGCTCAGCTTTAGCTAAATCAGCATCCTCAGTGGATTGTGATTGTGAGCGCGCAAAGTCTTTACGCAAGGCGCGAGATAAATCACGAACTTGTACTAAAACGCCATATTCCCATGAAGGCATATTGTCGAGCCAGATACCCGGTGGTGCATAGTCGTTGGTCAAGTAGCCGCCGGGCTTGTCGAGCAGGGTGCTGGCAACGTGTTTGAGTGTTTCTACCGTGGTATAACCTGTGACTAAAGAGTGCTGTGATTTTTCTGCAGCCTGTTGTGTATGCTCCTCAACAGAGAAAAAATCTGGTTCTTGACTCCAAAGCCAGCCCACAACCAGAGTCACCAATAGGTATATAACAACCACTGAGAGCAGTACGCGGCTGAGCCAAATACCACCGAAGTAGCTTTTTACATCGTCGACGGAGTCATTGACTTTATCCGTAGCGTCTCGAGTACGTTTTTTCCAATTGAGCATGCTTAAGCCTTTGTATTGTATTTCGTGAGCCGCCTGTAACAGGCCGCTGTATATCTTGAGTGTACTATAAAGCATGGCATGGCAATTGTGCAGGGCATGACTGCAATTTGCTGTGTCTTAGGGGAGATGCTTGGGTGGTAAAAGATTGATCTGTTCAGGTTCGCCGCGATTGCTTGCAGGTTATTGATGGAAAACAGCAGATTTAATAATCTGTCATATAATAAGAGTGTTGATGTCTAGGATGATGATCAACCTTGTGTTCACAGTTAGCTCATGGAGTGGCAGACAGAATGACAGGCAATCAGACACATAATTTACAGCATTTAAAACAGTACTTTGCGCAACAGGTGATTAATCAAGCCCGGCTGGTGCTAGTGCAGTGGCAAAACCTACACAATGCACAAGTGCTGTGGAGCGCACAAGAACAGCTGAGTATGCAGGATGCGGTGCAGCGTTTATTAAACTGTGCAAAACGTGTTGAGCAATCGACCTATGTGCATATTGCCCAGCGCTTGCTCGATGTTTTGCGAGCCATTGAAGACAATGGCAGTCGTTTAAGTAGCATGACTATTGAGCGTATAACGCAGTTGCTGCAAGAGCTCTTACAGACAGGGCTGCGGCAGGGGGAGCCGATTGATCAGGTATTCTTACCTCGAATGCTACGCCAACCCATTTATATTGCCTTGCGCTGTATAGACCAAGCAGAAGAGCTGGCTGAGCAGTTGAGTTCCTTGAGCTTTGATACTGAGGTTTTTACGGATGCGGCTGAGCTTATATTGATGTTTGCTCAGCGTCAGCCAGCTGTCGTTATTATCGACGTTGATTTTATTGCCCCGCGTTATGGTGTAGAGCTGGCGGCACAGTTAAGGCACCAGCAGCAGGGTCATATCCCCCTGTTCTTCTTTTATAGTCAAACTGATGTTGGCATGGCTGTGCAGTTGGCTGCTATACGTGCGGGTGGACAGGCTTTCGCCAGTGGTGCGTTGGATATTGCAAGCGTGCTGAGTCGCATTGATGAGTGGACCACTGTTGCGCATACAGAACCCTATCGGGTGCTGCTGATTGATAATTGTCCTGTTCAAGCCAGCATCACTGAGCAGATGTTAAATGCCGCGGGGATTATCACGCGTGTTATTCATCAGCCGGCTCAGACGCTGACGCAATTATTAGATTGTGATCCGGATTTAGTTATTTTAGATCTGTATCAGGCTGAGTGCTCTGGTCTGGAGCTTGCTCAAGTGATTGGCCAGCATAATCGTTTTGTGGGTCTACCTATCATCTATCTTTCCAGTGAGAATGATGTCGATAAGCAGCTCAATGCACTGAGTGAAGGGGCTGATAATTTTTTAATAAAACCGATTCAGGCGCATCACTTAATTACTATTGTGCGGCATCGTATTGCCCGTGCGCGTCATTTAAAATCACGGCTTGTTTGCGACAGTTTAACTGGGCTCTTTAATCACACGCATATTTTACAATTGTTGGATGATAAGCGCAGTCGAGCACAGAAAAACCAACAGCCATTGAGTTTTGTAATGCTGGATATCGACCACTTTAAACAGGTTAATGATGTGTATGGGCATGTTATGGGCGATAAAGTAATTCAAGGTCTGGCACTGTTTTTAAAGCAGCGCTTGCGGCGTACTGACGCTATTGGCCGCTATGGTGGTGAAGAGTTTGCAGTGATCTTACCGAATACTAACGCGCAGGCGGCGGCTAAGGTGATCAATGATATTCGTCAGCGCTTTGCTGAGATTGGATTTGCGGCGCAGCAGGGCGAGGTCATATGCACATTTAGTGCGGGTATTGTTGAATACGATGGTCAGGCCGATAGTACAGACTTAGTGCTTTTAGCGGATCAAGCACTCTATGCCTGTAAACATGCAGGGCGCAATTGCGTCAAGGTGTATCAGACGCAGCATTGATAGTCTGAGCTAAGGAGCTTTACGTACGGCTTTACGTACTTTTTCAAGTAATCCAGCATTCGGGTAGCCATCTGCTGGTAAACCTTGCCACTGCTGAAAACCGCGTACGGCTTGGCGTGAGTTAATGCCGATAATGCCATCAGGATTACCGCTATCAAAGCCCAGCTGATTGAGTAGGGTTTGTAGTTCGACACGTTCTTGACGGCTCAGCATGCGCTCGTGTTTTGGCCACGCGGCTGGGGTGCTGTAATCGCCTTGTAAGGCGTTGGATAGCAAGCCAATGGCGAGAGCATAGGATGATGAGTTGTTGTATTTTAAGATGCTGCGAAAGTTATCCAGCAATAAATAAGCTGGGCCTTGATGGCCGCTGGGTAAAAACAAAGTGGCGCGTTGCTGGCCGAGTTTGCGCATGCTTATTTTGTCGCGTGGACGGACGCCTAAGGCTTGCCATTGTGCGAGTGTTTTACGTAATTGACCATCGGCGATGGCATAGTCGAAACCTTGAGCGGGTAACTGCACTTCAAGGCCCCAAGGTTGGCCGTGTTGCCAGCCGGATAAGCTTAAATAATTTGCTGCAGAGGCGAGTGCGTCAGTGCTGGAGTTCCAGATATCACGACGGCCATTGCCATCAAAATCAACGGCATACTGGCGGTAAGTGGTGGGCATAAACTGGGTTTGTCCCATCGCTCCAGCCCACGAGCCGATCATGCCGCTAGGGCTGATATCGCCTTCTTGTAAAATATGTAAAGCGGCAAGCAACTGGCTGCGCCAAAACGCACTGCGGCGGCCTTCATAAGCCAAGGTCGCCAGTGAGCGGATCACATTTTTACTGCCAATATTTTGGCCGAAACCGCTTTCCATACCCCATACCGCGACCAGAATACTGGGCTCAACTGTATAACGTGACTCAATCGCTCGTAAGGTTTTTCTGTGCTCAGCCAGTAGTGCTTTGCCGCGAGCAACTCGCCAAGATGAAACAGCACTGTCTAGATATTCCCAGACTGGACGGCTGAATTCAGGTTGGCTTTGATCAGCGGCAATCACTTGCGGGTCAGGTGTCAGTCCAGCCAGTGCTTGTTCAAATAGCAGGGGACTGATGCCTTCATTGAGTGCTTGCATGCGCAGACCGGCGCGCCAGTCGGCAAAGTTTTGTGCTGTAGCTACAGGTGCTAAAGACTGCTCCGCTGAGGTTGAGACACTCGGCGTTATCAAGGGGGTCGCGGTACTTGCAATGGCTTGACTACTTAGCAGACCGGCCATAACCACAATATAAATAGATGATAAGCGCTCAAGCATGGATAATCTCAATCTTAATTTGGACTCAACTTTAACATGCTGAGCGGTTTAATAAAGTCAGTAGAAGCAAGGATAGTATGTGCTAGCAGAGTAAGGCAATAGATCCGTTTATGCAGCTAGAAAAATAAAAGCCTCAGGGTTATTAAACCGAGAGGCTTTTTGATTGCGGCGGTAGCTGCCTTTTCCTTTTTTCGCTTGTTCTTGGCGGCTGCGGAACAGCGGTTGGGCAATAACAGATTTTGCTTTATTGGTGCGTTTTTCAGAACGCTGACTCATGGTCATACTCCTTGCAAGCCTTGGCTCGTGGTGGGGTTGTTGAGTGCTAATTAAGCACTGATAGTATTCTACTCTGTTGTATGGATGTCCAGTGGTATTTAGCCGTCTAAAATATCAGACCGACTGCACTTCAAAAAGTGCAGTCGCTGATAAAATATAATCGTTTCTTTACGCTAAGCGCTTATAACGTACACGCTTAGGTTGTGCTGCAGCATCGCCCAGACGTTTTTTACGATCGGCTTCGTAGTCGCTGTAGTTACCTTCAAAGAAGACCACACTTGAATCATCTTCATAGGACAAGATGTGCGTGGCAATACGGTCAAGGAACCAACGGTCGTGCGAGATCACAATGGCAGAACCAGGGAAGTCCAGTAGGGCTTCTTCCAGTGCGCGCAAGGTTTCCACGTCAAGGTCGTTGGACGGCTCATCCAGTAGTAAGACGTTAGCGCCTTGTTTGAGGGTCAGTGCTAAGTGCAAACGACCGCGCTCACCACCGGACAGGTCTTTTACAAACTTTTGCTGGTCTGAACCTTTAAAGTTAAAGCGTCCGACATAACCACGTGAAGGCACTTCATAGTTACCGACTTTAATCATGTCGTAACCGTCCGAGATTTGCTCCCATACGGTTTTTGAACCATCGAGGCTGTCACGCTGCTGATCAACACTGGCTAATTTAACGCTTTCACCGATAATGATCTCACCCGAGTCAGGCTGTTCAACACCCATGATCATTCTAAAGAGGGTGGATTTACCCGCACCGTTACCGCCAATCACACCAACAATCGCGCCTTTAGGCAGGGTAAAGGATAAATCATCAATCAATACGCGATCGCCGTAGGCTTTACTGACGTTTTTGATTTCGATGACTTGATCACCTAAGCGCTCACCGGCTGGGATATAAATCTCATTGGTTTCACTGCGCTTTTGGAACTCTTGTGATTGCATTTCTTCAAAGCGTGCTAAACGAGCTTTAGATTTAGATTGACGGGCTTTGGCACCTTTACGGACCCATTCCAGCTCGGCTTTCATCGCCTTGTTATGCGAGGACTCTTGTTTCGATTCTTGACTTAAACGTTCAGATTTAGCTTCCAGCCACTGTGAATAGTTACCTTCAAACGGAATACCTTGACCACGGTCCAACTCAAGAATCCAGCCAGCAACGTTATCGAGGAAATAACGGTCGTGGGTAATCGCCACCACAGTACCGGTAAAGTCATGCAAGAAACGCTCGAGCCAAGCGACTGAGTCAGCATCCAAGTGGTTGGTCGGCTCATCGAGCAGCAACATATCAGGAGCGGATAACAATAAACGGCACAGGGCAACACGGCGTTTTTCACCACCGGACAAGAACTCAATTTTGGCATCCCAAGGCGGCAGGCGCAGAGCGTCGGCGGCGACTTCCAGCTGGCGCTCAATATTGTGACCGTCGCTGGCTTGGATAATGGCTTCCAGCTTAGCTTGTTCAGTGGCTAGTGCATCAAAGTCAGCATCAGGTTCAGCATAGGCTGCGTAGACTTCGTCTAGACGAGCTTGCGCGTCTTTAACTTCGCCCAGTGCTTCTTCAACGATTTCGCGCACGGTTTTTTGCGGATCCAGTTGCGGCTCTTGCGGTAAGTAGCCGATATTCAGACCCGGCATTGGACGTGCTTCACCGTTAAACTCGGTATCAACACCGGCCATAATGCGCAGTAAAGTGGATTTACCTGAACCATTGAGGCCCAGTACACCAATTTTTGCGCCAGGAAAAAAGGATAAAGAAATATCTTTTAAAATTTCACGCTTAGGCGGTACAACTTTTCCAAGACGGTGCATGGTAAAAACGTAAGCACCGGTTTGTCCGCTTTTGTTATCTTTTGACATCTTTAATAATACCTATAAGTCATATATTGCGTCGATTGTAGCGTTTTACCAGCAATTAAGCAGCCGTTGTGCTGCAGAGCGTCTTATTTTGCATAAGAGAAGAGCAGGGTGAGTAAGACTTATTGTCAGAGTGATAGCCTTTCATGTGCCATGAACGTTTAGATAATGTAGAATCCCTAACTTATATCTTTTATTAGCCTTGTTGATTCCATGAGGACCGCTATGTTCAGCCGTGATTTGACTATTGCCCGATATGACGCCGAACTTTTTGACGCGATGGAGAAAGAAGCCCAACGCCAAGAAGAGCACATTGAGCTGATTGCGTCAGAAAACTACACCAGCCCTGCGGTAATGGAGGCACAAGGTTCTGTGCTGACCAATAAATACGCTGAAGGCTACCCAGGAAAGCGCTACTACGGTGGTTGTGAGTACGTTGATATTGTTGAGCAGTTAGCGATTGATCGCGCTAAAGAACTGTTTGGCGCAGAGTACGCCAACGTTCAGCCACACGCCGGTTCACAAGCTAACGCTGCAGTGTACTTAGCGTTACTTGAGGCGGGCGACACTATTCTAGGTATGAGCTTGGCGCACGGTGGTCACTTGACCCACGGTGCTAGCGTCAGCTCTTCAGGTAAGCTCTATAATGCTGTGCAGTACGGCATTAACGATGCTGGCCTGATTGACTACGACGAAGTTGAGCGTTTGGCTTTAGAGCACAAACCAAAAATGATCGTTGCTGGTTTCTCTGCTTACTCACAGGTTCTAGATTTCCCACGTTTCCGTGAAATCGCTGACAAAGTTGGCGCGTACTTGTTTGTTGATATGGCTCACGTTGCCGGTCTGGTGGCTGCGGGTGTTTACCCCAACCCAGTACCTTACGCTGACGTTGTCACCACTACTACGCACAAAACTTTACGTGGTCCACGCGGTGGTTTGATCCTGTCACGCAGTAATGATTTAGAGCGTAAGCTGAACTCTGCAGTGTTCCCAGGTACGCAAGGTGGTCCACTTGAGCACGTGATTGCGGGTAAAGCGATTTGCTTTAAAGAAGCATTGCAGCCTGAGTTTAAGGTGTATCAAGCGCAAGTGATTAAAAACGCACAAACCATGGCTGATATATTTATCAAGCGTGGTTTTGATGTGGTATCAGGCGGTACCTTTAACCACCTGTTCCTTGTGTCACTGATCAAGCAAGATATTACTGGTAAAGATGCGGATGCCGCATTAGGCGAAGCTTTTATCACTGTGAATAAAAACTCTGTACCTAACGATCCACGCTCACCCTTTGTTACTTCAGGCCTACGTGTAGGTACACCTGCAGTGACCACGCGCGGTTTCAAAGAAGCTGAGTGTGCAGATCTAGCGGGTTGGATGTGTGACATTCTTGACAATATGGGCGACACGTCCGTGATTGACTCGGTTCGTGAGAAAGTTAAAGCAGTGTGCGCGAAGCACCCTGTTTACGGTAACTAAGTTCAAGCTTGCACAGAAAACCCAGCTTCGGCTGGGTTTTTTTATGCGCAATTGAAAGTCTGTGCTTTGAATGTTGCAGTGCTTAGATCAGTTCGCCACCGTTGCTGATGCCAGCCGAGTGATGGGATAACTGTGCGTGAAGAGGCCTGACTTGGTCAGGCGAGGCTTGGCGTTAAAGTCAGTGACTTGAATCTACGCGGTATAGATAGCTAGCACCGCGTAGGTTCTGGGCTTAAGGCAGTATTGGGCTGTTGTAAAAGGTCTGTAAAACCTTGATCAAGTAGTCTAAATCTTGACTGCCGGCTAACTCGCGAATCGAGTGCATGGCAAAAGTGGGTACACCAATATCAATGGTCTGGATGCCCAGTTGGCTTGCCGTGATCGGGCCAATAGTCGAGCCGCAACCTAAGTCAGTGCGAGTCACAAAGGTTTGCACTGGTACTTGCGCTTGCTCACAGAGTATTTTAAAGAAGCTTGATGTTTCACTGTTGGTGGCATAACGCTGGTTAGCGTTGACCTTAATCACCGGGCCTTGATTGAGCAGTGGGCCGTGATTGCCATCATGCTTATCCGCATAGTTGGGGTGGATACCATGAGCGTTATCAGCAGAAATGAGCAGTGAGTGCTGCACGCAACGGACAAAGCCTTCTTCTGAACCCAGAACACGGCGCAGTACTTGCTCTAAGAAGGGGCCATCGGCACCACAGGCAGAGTTAGAGCCGACTTCTTCATGGTCAGTGCAGACTAGAACTTGCATCTGCTGATCATCGCTATTGAGCAGTGCTTGTAAGCCTGCATAACAAGACAGCAAGTTATCTAAGCGAGCACCGGCGATAAAGTCTTGATTGAGGCCGATCACCGCCGCGGGCTGAGTGTCATAAAAACACAGCTCATAATCCAGAATAGTGGCGTCACTGATGCCATGTTCGCTTTGTAATTGCTGGGCTAGTACCGCTCGGAAATCTTTGCTTTCATCGCCCTGCAGCTGCGCTAAAATAGGTGGTAATTCGGTTTGCGGGTTAATGGTCCAGCCGCTATTGGCTTCACGATTGAGGTGGATAGCTAAGCTTGGAATAGTGGCGATGGC
>DASRNZ010000004.1:0-3270 GCA_035647155.1 Thiopseudomonas sp. | reverse complement strand
GGCTCAATTGAAAAAAACTTTATTGTGAAGTACGTTAAAATAACAGAGCCGGGAGATGATCACGCCGGAGGCATCAAGGGATTGATGACTGTGCAATTCTTGTACCATTAGCACCTTTGACGTTAGTGCGATAGACGCAATATTTAACGTTTGGCTCGATCAAACGCCCCCGCACCTACCATCTAAAAGAGCATGGGAAAGACTTCAAGGCGCTCGATCAGAAAGTACTCTTAAAAATCAGCTGTATTAAATCAGCATGGCTAAGTCAGTGCTGGACGCTGGCTGGGGTCAACTAAAAACCATACTGAACTATAAGTGTGCTCGCGCAGGCATTGTTTTTAAGGATGTTCACGAAGTACACATCGTCCAAGCCTATTCGAGCAGTGACGCGTTGCCCGATTCGAGGTTAGGATTTGGAATAAGAAGGTGGACGTACTGTGCGTATGCTGTCAGGCACAATGACCGCGATGTTAATCTGGTACGAAACATTCTCGCGGTCGGGCATGGCCGTTTAGCTGTAGGAATCCTCAGACTTTGGCGGAGAAGGGTGTCAAGAGCCGCCAGCCAGCCAGGGCACGCCGTTGATGTGGCTGCCGCCGTCGGCAAACAGTGTGTTACCTGTGAGGTAGCGGGCGTCGTCACTGGCTAAAAATGCCGCTACAGTTCACATTACACCTGCTTTTTGCTTCAGCAGTTCCTTTAACTCACACAGCAGCAATGGCTTGGCATACCAATAGCCTTGGCCTTGAGTGCAGCCTAAGTCGCGTAAGGAATTCACTTGCTCGATTGTTTCAACACCCTCGGCAATCACTTGCATACCTGTGCTTTGCGCAACGATCAACATTGATGCTTAATATTGGTGATTGAGAGTCAGTCATCTGATACTGCTGGCAGTCTATGGAATAAAGCTGCCAGCAGGTTGGCATGTGGATGTGTGCTTATTCACGGTGTTGTATTGTCATCACTTTTAATGGCTTTGCGAAAGCCTTTAATAGCCTCACCAACATCGCCACCGACGCCGCGCAAGCGTTTGGAGCCAAATACCACTAAAATAATAACCGCGACAATGACTAACTGCCATGTGCTGATTCCGCCAAAACCCATAGTTGATACCTCTATCGTTGAGCGCTTGCCACAGCATGGCGTTGTATTAACGCCATGCTGTGGCTTAAGCATTGGCTTGCAGGTTTTTAAATACCAAACGGGCATTGCAATCTGCAGTAGGGTTTAAATAGATGACCTATTCGATCTCTTCGTAAGGTAAGCCCACGTAGTTTTCGGCAATGGTTTTGCGGCCAGCTTCTGAGCCGACAAAGTATTCCAGTTCGGTTTTCTGGATACGTTTGGTAAAGGCATCATTTTCTGGGAAGTCATGCAGCATGCTGGTCATCCACCAGGAGAAGCGTTCTGCTTTCCAGATGCGACGTAAGCAAACTTCTGAATATTTTTCCAGTAAATCGGTGCGGCCTTCTTGATACACCTTGCACAGAATACGGAACATGGTGTTGACATCGCTGGCTGCTAAATTCAAGCCTTTGGCACCGGTTGGCGGCACGATATGCGCAGCATCGCCCAGTAAGAACAGATTGCCATATTGCATCGGCTCAACCACAAAGCTGCGCAAGGGAGCGATACTTTTCTCGATGGATGGACCTGTGACTAACTTGGCAGCTTGTTCAGCAGGAATACGCTTGCGTAACTCATCCCAGAAGCGCTCATCTGACCAGTCTTCAACTTTCTCGGTCAAAGGCACTTGCACATAGTAACGGGTGCGAGTGGCGGAACGCATACTGCACAGAGCAAAACCACGTTCGTGATGTGCATAGATCAGCTCATCGTGCACGGGTGGCGTGTCCGCCAATAGGCCGAGCCAGCCAAAAGGGTAGACGCGTTCAAACTCTGTCAGAACGCCTTCAGGGATCGATTGGCGCGAGACACCGTGAAAGCCATCGCAACCGGCAATATAGTCGCAATCAATGCGGTGTTGTTCACCGTCTTTTTCATAGGTGACATAAGGCGCGTCAGTTTTGGCGTCGTGAATTTTAACGTCACTGGCGTGGTAAATCGTCTGTGCAGTACTGGCATCACGCGCAGCCATCAGGTCACGGGTCACTTCAGTTTGGCCGTAGACCATCACAGTTTTGCCGTCGGTCAGTGCTTTTAAATCGATATGCTCTAAACGACCGCCGATGGCCAGTTCAAAACCTTCATGCACTAAACCTTCCGCATCCATACGCTCACCCACACCGGCTTCACGTAGGAGGTCAACCATGCCTTGCTCAAGCACACCTGCGCGAATACGCCCCAGAATATACTCAGGCGTTTGGCGTTCAATAATAATGTTATCAATGCCGGCGTTATGTAATAGCTGGCCTAATAAAAGTCCGGAAGGACCTGCACCCACAATGGCAATTTTGGTTTTCATCGTATTCTCCGGTGTCTTCGCACCATATTTATATTTTATCAATTGTATTTTTCATCAATTCATAGAGAACAAACATGGATTATTGCGGGTTATACTTGGACTTTTCATAACAAAGTAAGCAAGCAGATGGCAGAGATACCCATTTTCAAACTTTACGGTGAGAAATCAGACTGGTGGACGCCTGATTTATTGCATTACGAGACCATTGCTTCGCGCAGTAGCTTGCATGGTTGGGAGATACATCCTCATCGTCATAGCGATTTATACCAGTTGTTTTATGTGCGCCAGGGGCGGGCAGAACTCAATATTGAAGGCAAAGTGACGGTCTATAATGAGGGTGTTTTACAGTGGGTAACACCCTTGTGCGTACATGGTTTTCGCTTTTCTAGCGATGTGCAGGGTTGTGTTTTAACATTAGCCAGTCCGGTGATTTCTAGTTTTGAGAAAAAGATGAATACACCCTTAGCGTTTAATGCCTCAGCGTTGGATTTGGATATTGCTCAAGATCGGCAGTTTTTGGACTATTTGTTTAATTCGTTGGCGCAGGAATATCAGCACACTGAATCAGGAAGGGAGTTAGCGCTGGAGTCATGGGTTAATATTTTATTGACCTTATTGCAGCGTCGCAGTATTGAAAAGGATGATAGCACCGAGTTTCGCTCTAAAGGTCATGTGTATTTTACGCGGTTTTCCAGCTTGGTTGAGCAGCATTATCATGAGCAGTGGCCCACACAAAAGTATGCGCAAGAGCTCGGCGTATCTGTGGTCAGGTTGAATACGATTTGCCATCAATTGTGTCAGCAAACAGCTTTGCAATATATTCATCAGCGTCTGCTCTTAGAAGC
>DASRNZ010000003.1:0-3235 GCA_035647155.1 Thiopseudomonas sp. | reverse complement strand
ATGCTGGATGGGCGTGATGATTAATCAAGTCATTGTGCACGTAACCCTATAAGTAACAATCAATAAGATAACAGGTGGTATCAGTGAGTAATTCCGGTTTAGCAACACTGCGTGATTATATCCGCTGGGCGATCAGTCAATTTAGCCGTGAGCGCTTATTTTTTCATGACAGCCAGGCAGGTATATTTGAAGAGGCGCGTGCCCTAGTGCTGGGCAGTGTGCATTTGCCGGATGCAATGCATGATAAGTACCTGGATTGTAATCTGCATCAAGATGAGCACGCTATTGTGCAAGATATTTTAAGTAAGCGTATTGAGCAGCGTATTCCTGCAGCTTATTTGCTTGGTCAGGTATGGTTTGCTGGCTTACTGTTTAAAATTGATAAGCGCGTTAAAGTGCCTAACTCGCCTTTAGAAGAATTGATTCCCCAGCGGTTTGCACCTTGGCTGATCAAGACTCCACAGCGTATTTTAAATCTCTATTGTGGTTCGGGTTGTCTGGGAATAGTCTGTGCAGAAGAGTTTGCGGAGGCTGAAGTCGTGTTGGCAGATGCATCGAACTCGGCATTACAGGTTGCTGCTGAGAATATTACTCTGCATCAGCTTGATGAGCGCATTAAGACTCAGCGCAGCGATCTATTTTTGCAGCTTGCTGGACAGCGTTTTGATTTAATTGTGTGTCAGCCGCCTTCTTTATCAGTTGAGCAGTGGACGCAGTTGCCACGCGAGTTTCATTATGAGCCACAAGACAGCTCTATTGCTAAGAGCGGCGGACTTGAGCGTATTCAAGCTGTTTTACAAAACGCAGCGGCGCATTTGAGCGATAATGGTTTATTGGTGCTAGATATTGGGCAGCATCGAGAGCGCTTAACAGCCCTCTATCCTGACTTGGATTTTACCTGGCTAGAACATTCGCATGCAGGCGTTGATGTATTAGCGTTAACTGCGCAGCAATGTGCAGCGTATCGTGCGTTAAGTAAAGACTCTGTTTAGAGCGTAGATATAGCATCACGCGCTGATATTAAAATTAGCGCGTGGCAATCCAAATCAACAAAGCGGCCTGAAATACAGCGAAAATAGTCAGCATGGTAATGCTAAAGCGTAGCGTGCTGTCTTCTCTTTTTAATAGATCAATGTGGTCGTCGAGCACTTTGATTTGACGATTTTGCTCGTTGAGTGCTTGATCTGCTTTTTCTAGCATGACAGCTGTATCTAAACTGCTGATTAGGCTGACCTTTTTTTCATTCCAGTCGCTATGCAGTTCACTGACACGTCCAGCCGAGCAGGTCGCGCTCATTTTTACGGCATCATCATAGGACACTGTAAACCCTTGAGCTTGCAATGCATGGTCACGACGTAAGCGCGCTGCTTCGTCTGTGCTGTGCTTGACCAGCAGCGCTAGCTCGACAACTTTATAATGCCCCCAGTGCCTCTGCGCCCAGATCACCGCTTGCGCGAGTATAAAGCGCCCAAGTCCACGGTTGCCAGGGTCGGTGCGCAGGGGTAAGTCTGGATTAATTCGCACCAGCTTTTCTTTATGATCTGCCCACAGGTCAAATGTATTGATTTCTTTATGAGTGGTTTGTCCAGGTAAGCTGATTGAGAGGCGTAAGAAGCTCTCCTCTTTACTGTGGCGCTCTACACGGCCCAAGCTGACAAAGCGTAAGGCTCGTAAGCCAGTTTCACGATCTGCAGGCAGCGCGGCCAGTCGCAGCACGTGGAAGCGCTCAGGTTTTAATTGTAGCCATGGGTGTTCAGCTTGAACAGTACTTTCAAGTTCTGCTGCTGACACGATGGGTTCAGTTGCTCTAGCAGGTTCAGTCATTACCAGTCACTTTCTTAACCACAATAGGTGTATCTCTATCGGCAATATGCTCCGCTTCTATAGGCTAGCAAACGGCCACTAGTGTTTCCTTGTGCTGCAAGGTGCCAGAAAGCGCTCGGTGCAGGTATACTGCAGCATTATTTTTATCATTTCGGAGCAGTGTGTATGTCCGGTAATACTTTTGGCAAGCTTTTTACTGTTACCACCGCTGGAGAAAGCCACGGTCCTGCATTGGTTGCGATTGTTGATGGCTGCCCACCGGGCTTACCTTTGTCTGCGCAAGACTTACAAGATGACCTGGACCGTCGTAAGCCAGGCACCAGTCGCCACACCACGCAGCGCAAAGAGCCTGATCAGGTTGAGATTCTTTCAGGTGTCTTTGAAGGGCACACCACCGGTTGTCCAATTGGTCTGTTGATTCGCAATACTGATCAGAAATCCAAAGATTACTCCGCGATTAAAGATATCTTCCGTCCCGCACATGCTGACTACAGTTATCACCATAAATATGGTGTACGTGATTATCGTGGTGGTGGTCGCAGCTCTGCACGTGAAACAGCTATGCGTGTCGCCGCGGGTGCGATTGCGAAAAAATACCTAGCAACGCAGGGTATTGTAGTGCGTGGCTATATGAGTCAGCTTGGCCCGATTGAAATTCCATTTAAAAGCTGGGATGCCGTGCATGATAATGCCTTCTTTAGTCCAGATCCAAGCAAGGTTGCTGAACTTGAAGCCTATATGGATCAATTGCGTCGCGACCAAGACTCAGTCGGCGCGAAAATTACAGTTGTGGCTGAAGGTGTGATGCCGGGTTTGGGTGAGCCGGTGTTTGACCGTTTAGATGCCGACTTAGCTCACGCTTTAATGAGTATTAATGCGGTTAAAGGTGTTGAAATTGGTGCTGGCTTTGATTCTGTTGCGCAGCGCGGTACTGAGCACCGTGATGAATTGACACCTGAAGGCTTCACCTCGAATCATGCTGGCGGTGTGCTGGGTGGGATTTCATCCGGTCAGCCGATTATTGCCCATTTAGCGCTGAAGCCCACTTCAAGTATTACTACGCCGGGTCGTTCGATTGATATGGCGGGGCAGCCGGTTGAGATGATCACTAAAGGTCGTCACGACCCCTGTGTCGGCATTCGTGCGACACCCATTGCTGAAGCGATGATGGCGATTGTCTTGATGGATCACTTGTTGCGTCACCGTGGACAAAATGCTGATGTAAACGTCAGCACCCCTGTACTTGCTCAGCTTTAAAACGCCGATAGAGTCATATATGGCTGATCGAGTTCAGCCATATATTGAGGCCAACTGAATCATGAGTGCTGCATTACCGTACTGGCGTTTATCCAGTTTTTACTTCTTCTATTTTGCTTTGCTCGGTGCTATTGCGCCGTTTATGGCATTGTAT
>DASRNZ010000002.1:0-17623 GCA_035647155.1 Thiopseudomonas sp. | reverse complement strand
CTTATAAAGCGTGTATTCACTGCCTATTGAGCAGGGCGCTCACTCAACCGCAGTGAGCTGCTGCATTGCGTTCGAGCAGCTCTTCTAGTTCGCCAATGATCTCAATCACAGCGTCCGCCCCCCAGTTACTCGGGTTGTCATGCGCTTGATTGTAGCCATAACGCACGGCAACCGTGTGCATGTTGGCAGCGCGACCTGCGTCAATATCCCGTTGATCGTCACCGACATAAATGACTTGGCGTGGATCAAGCTGCAACTGCTCACAGGCCAGCAAGAGCATATCGGGTGCTGGTTTGCTGTGTGCAACATGATCAGGGCAGAGTAAAACGGCACTGCGAGACGATAGATTGAGTGCATCCATCAAAGGTTGCGCAAAACGCAGGGGTTTATTGGTGGCAACACCCCAACGAATGCCCGCATCATCTAAGCGCTGCAGAATATCTAAAACCCCAGGAAAAGGCTTGGTCAACTGCGCATACTGCACATCATAACGCGCGAGAAAATCATCGCATAAAGCGGGCAGCGCAGGGTCGTCCAATTCTAAAGCAAAGGCATGGGCGACCATGGCCAGTGCGCCTTGCGAAATATGCTGGCGAAAGCCTACTTCATCCTCGAATTGGGTAAGGCCATGCTCGGCACGCATACTCTGGATAATAGCGTAAAAATCTTGCGCCGTATCCAGCAGTGTGCCATCCATATCAAACAATACTGCTTGGATACGCATCAGTCGTCCTTGGTGGTGTGCAACATATAGTTCACATCCACATCATCTTCAAGTTTGTAGCGCTTGGTCAGCGGATTGTAGGTCAAGCCAATAATATCTTGTACCTGCAGTCCGGCGGCACGACTCCAAGCACCCAGCTCAGAGGGACGAATAAACTTTTTAAAGTCATGTGTGCCGCGTGGTAGCAGGCGCATAATATATTCAGCACCGATAATCGCAAATAGATAGGCTTTGGGATTACGGTTGATGGTTGAGAAGAATACTTGGCCACCGGGTTTTACTAAGGTGTAGCACGCACGGATAATCGATGCAGGATCAGGCACATGCTCAAGCATTTCCAAGCAGGTGACCACATCAAATTGACCGGGCATTTCTTCTGCCAAGTCTTCAGCGGTGATTTGACGGTAGGTCACATCAACACCACTTTCCAGCTGGTGCAAGCGCGCTACAGCAAGAGGAGCTTCGCCCATATCAATACCGGTGACATGCGCGCCGCGCTGAGCCATCGCTTCGCTAAGAATACCGCCACCACAGCCAACATCCAGTACTTTTTTCTCGGCCAGTGGAGCGCGTTGATTAATCCAGTTCACACGTAATGGATTGATGTCGTGCAAAGGTTTAAATTCACTTTCACGATCCCACCAGCGGTGCGCTAAGGCTTCAAACTTCGCAATTTCAGCATGGTCTACATTAATCATAACCCTGTCCTATACGATATATACTGCGATTTAAGCTGTATATCATGCCAGTTTTTCTGGTTTTTTGCTTTAGTGTTCGTCAGTAATGGCCATGTATGTATCTTTGTTGCTACAGGTCAATATATGCCTTATTGTTTTTTGGATATTTTACTGGCCCAAAACTGGCTTTTTGCAATAATACTCTGTTCATCCATGCGCACCAGTTGGCGGTCTTTTAACAGTTGTTTACCACCTACCCAGACATGCTCAACACAATTACGGCCGGCTGCATAAATCAGCTGTGAAACTGGGTCGTAGACCGGTTGTACAGATAGATCATTCAAATTGAATGCTGTGATGTCAGCCAGTTTACCTACTTCAAGAGAGCCTGTTTGTGCATCAATACCCAGTGCCCGCGCGCCATTTAAAGTAGCCATCCGCAATGCTTGATGCGCATTAATAGCGCTGGCAGATTGCGCTACGGCCTTGGCTAGCAAAGCGGCTGTGCGTGTCTCTCCAAGCAAATCAAGATTATTATTACTGGCCGCGCCGTCAGTGCCAATCGCAATATTCACGCCAGCATTCCATAAGCGCTCAATCGGGCAAAATCCGCTAGCCAGTTTAAGATTGGATTCGGGGCAGTGAATCACACTGCTATTGCTCTGTACTAGCAGGGCGATATCCTCATCATTGACTTGCGTCATATGCACAGCTTGGAAGCGCGGACCTAGCAAGCCTAGGCGAGCAAGGCGGGCTAACGGGCGCTCACCGTATTTGTCTAAGCTTTGTTGAACTTCTGCTGCAGTCTCATGCACATGCATTTGTACTGGCGCATCCAGTTGTGCTGCCAGCATGACAATATTCTCTAAGCCTGCATCGCTGACGGTATAAGGTGCGTGCGGACCAAAGCCTATGCTCAGGCGCGGGTGCAGTTTAAAGTCATCAAAGAGTTGCAAACCCTTGCGTAAGGCCTCGGCACTGTCGCGAGCACCGGGTACAGGGAAATCCAGCATGGGCACGGTGATCTGTGCGCGCATACCGCTGTCGTGCACTTGCTGGCAGACAATTTCAGGAAAAAAGTACATATCTGAAAAACAGCTGATACCGTTTTTGAGTTGTTCGGCAATAGCGAGATCGGTGCCATCACGAATAAAATCTTCATCAACCCAGCGCGCTTCGGCCGGCCAAATATGCTCATAAAGCCATGCCTGTAATGGTAGGTCATCTGCTAGGCCGCGAAACAAGCTCATGGCAGCATGGCCGTGAGCATTAATTAAACCAGGCGTTAATAAGGTGTTGGGCAGTTCGCGGATATCAGCACAGGGGGTCTTCAGCGCTTGCTCGCGCGGTGCGATCAGTGCGATACGGTCGCCACGAATACCAATAGCGTAGTTTTTTAACACAATGCCTGCCGGTTCGACGGGCACAAGCCACTCGGGCAATAACAAACAATCCAACGGCGAGTGCGACATGCGCGGCTTCCTGCTTTAATAAGATGAACGTGTGTTTTTATAAATCAAGGCGTTGACTTTGAGTGTTGATTGACGCCGCGACGAGCCAATAAGGCACAGCCATTATGCTGTATTGACTGCAGACTCGGTTATAATCGCTTATTTTTCAAGGGGTCATGTCGATGATACGTGAACAGATGCTTGCCGCAGAGAAGGTTAAAGCGCTGGAATGGCGTGATAATGCGCTGTACTTGCTCGATCAGCGCGTACTGCCACAGCAAGAACTCTGGCAGCGCTATGAAACAGCGAAGGGTGTGGCGCAGGCTATTCGAGAGATGCGTGTACGCGGTGCGCCAGCTATTGGTATTGCTGCCGCCTTTGCGGTGGTGCTCGCCGCTCAGCAGCATCTGGCACAACAGGTTGTCGATCTTCAGGTTGCATTAGCAGCTGACTTTGATCTGCTGGCAGAGTCACGCCCGACGGCTGTGAATTTGTTTTGGGCCTTGCAAAAAATGCGCGACTGCTTGGCTCAGGCTGTTTTGAGTGCCAGCCCCTTGGAGATGCTTGAAGCACAGGCGGTGGCTATTTTAAATGACGACCGTGAAGCCAACTTACATACAGCGCAGTTGGGCTTGCAAGTGATTCGCGAAGCCAACCCTGCAGCACAACATGTGATGACTCACTGTAATACCGGCGCGCTAGCAACCGGTGGTTTTGGTACTGCGCTGGGTGTGATTCGCGCAGCTTACTTAGATGGTTTAGTTAATTGCGTGCACGTCAATGAAACTCGGCCTTGGCTGCAAGGCTCGCGCTTAACAGCTTGGGAGTTGGTTGGGGAGGGTATTCCCAGTCTGCTGAACGTTGATTCCACTGCGGCGCATTTAATGGCGCAAGGTCAAATCACTTGGGTGATCGTTGGTGCTGACCGTATTACCGCCAATGGTGATGTGGCCAATAAGATCGGCACCTATCAGCTGGCCGTGCTGGCTCGTTACCACCAAGTTAAAGTCATGGTGGTCGCACCCAGCTCAACCATTGATATGCAGCTGAGCAGCGGTGCAGAGATTCCAATTGAAGAGCGTGATGGCGAAGAGATCTTATTTGTTGGCGAGCAGCGTATTGCCGCACAGGTTGACGCATTTAATCCTGTGTTTGATGTCACACCTGCTGATTTGATTGATGTGATAGTGACTGAGCGCGGTGTGGTTAAATATCCGAATGAACAAAAAATGCGAGCATTGATGCAGAGCTGATTTAAAGAGATTTATTCGACGCAGTCTGTGGTGAAAATAAGCCACTGTGCGATAAAAACAACTTAGACAGATAAACCCTAGAAAAGCCGTAGCGGAGATTGAGCGCGCTTGTAGCGCATGTGTTACTATTGGCGGCTTGAAATGGGCATGATGAATTATAAGGAACCGCGCTTCCATGGGTGAATTGGCCAAAGAAATCCTTCCGATCAGTATCGAAGATGAAATGCGACAGTCGTACCTCGATTATGCGATGAGCGTAATTGTAGGGCGAGCGTTGCCAGACGCACGTGACGGTTTGAAACCTGTGCACCGTCGCGTCCTATTTGCGATGCGAGAACTGGGTAACGACTGGAATAAACCGTATAAGAAATCGGCACGTGTTGTCGGTGACGTGATTGGTAAATATCACCCTCATGGTGATACTGCGGTATACGACACTATTGTACGTATGGCCCAGCCATTCTCTTTACGTTACTTATTGGTGGATGGCCAAGGTAACTTTGGTTCTGTCGATGGTGATAACGCTGCTGCAATGCGTTATACCGAAGTACGTATGACCAAGTTAGCCCATGAGCTGCTGGCAGACCTTGAGAAAGAAACAGTGGATTGGGTGCCCAACTACGACGGCACTGAAATGATTCCCGCTGTACTGCCAACTAAAGTCCCCAACCTACTGGTAAACGGTTCTTCTGGTATTGCCGTAGGTATGGCAACCAATATTCCACCGCATAACCTGACGGAAGTGATCAATGGCTGCTTAGCCTTGATTGACAATCCGGACATCAGTATTGATGAGCTGATGGAGTTTATTCCAGGCCCTGATTTTCCCACTGCGGGAATCATCAACGGTCGTGCAGGCATTATTGAAGCCTACCGTACCGGTCGTGGCCGCATTTATATGCGCGCACGTACTGAAATCGAAGATATTGATAAAGCTGGTGGACGTCAGCAAATCATTATTAATGAGCTGCCGTACCAACTGAATAAAGCTCGCTTGATTGAAAAAATCGCTGAGCTGGTGAAAGAGAAAAAACTTGAAGGCATCAGTGAGCTACGCGATGAGTCTGATAAAGACGGTATGCGTGTAGTGATTGAGTTGCGTCGTGGTGAAGTGCCAGAAGTGGTACTTAACAACCTCTATGCACAAACACAGATGCAAAGTGTGTTCGGTATTAACGTTGTTGCCTTGGTTGATGGCCAGCCACGTTTACTGAACCTAAAAGACATGTTGGAAGTCTTTGTCCGCCACCGTCGTGAAGTCGTGACGCGCCGTACCGTGTTTGAATTGCGTAAAGCCCGCGATCGCGGTCATGTGCTTGAAGGTCAAGCCGTTGCGCTGTCCAATATTGATCCTGTGATTGCCATGATCAAAGACTCACCGACTCCTGCTGAAGCTAAAGAGCGCTTGATTGCTACCGCTTGGGAATCCAGTGCTGTGGCTGACATGGTTGATCGCTCCGGTGCTGTATCAAGCCGTCCAGAAGACTTGGACGAGCAGTACGGTATGCGTGATGGTTTCTACCACCTGTCACCTGAGCAAGCACAAGCTATTCTTGAGCTGCGCCTGCACCGTCTAACCGGTCTTGAGCATGAAAAGCTACTCAGTGAGTACCAAGAGATTCTCTTGCAAATCGGTGAGTTGCTGAAGATTCTTGGCAGCGCTAAGCGCTTGCTCGAAGTGATTCGTGAAGAGTTGGAAAAAGTTAAAACAGACTTCGGTGATGAGCGTCGCACGGAAATCACCGCATCACGCGTTGATTTAACCATTGCCGACCTGATTACTGAAGAAGAACGTGTTGTGACTATCTCGTACTCGGGTTATGCAAAAAGCCAACCGCTGGATGCTTACCATGCACAACGTCGTGGTGGTCGCGGTAAAGCTGCAACAGGTGTCAAAGATGAAGACCATGTTGAGCACCTGTTAGTGGCCAACAGCCACACCACGCTATTGCTATTCTCCAGCAAAGGTAAAGTGTACTGGAAGCGCACCTTTGAAATCCCAGAGGCGTCACGTACATCACGCGGTCGTCCAATTGTAAACTTATTACCATTAGATGAAGGTGAGAAAATCACCGCCATGCTACCGGTTGATGAATACACCGAAGACTATTATGTCTTTATGGCGACTGCTAACGGTACGGTGAAGAAAACTCCGCTGGAGCAATTTAGCCGACCACGTACCTCAGGCTTGATTGCATTAGCTTTAGATGAAGACGATACACTGATTGCCGCCGCAGTGACTGATGGCAAACGTGAAGTGATGTTGTTCTCTGATGGCGGTAAAGTCACACGCTTTGCGGAAACTGATGTTCGCGCTATGGGGCGTACCGCTCGCGGTGTACGTGGTATGCGTCTACTCGAAGATCAAAAGTTGATCTCAATGATTATCCCTGAAGAGGGCAGTGAGATTCTAACAGCGTCTGAGCGTGGTTTTGGTAAGCGTACGGCAATTACTGATTTCCCGAGCTACCGTCGTGGCGGTCAGGGTGTCATTGCCATGGTATGCAGTGAGCGTAACGGTAAATTAGTCGGCGCTATCCAAGTCTTGGATGGTGAAGAGATTATGCTGATTTCTGACCAAGGTACTTTAGTGCGTACGCGTGTTGATGAAGTATCGTCACTGTCGAGAAATACCCAAGGTGTGACCTTGATTCGCTTAGCCAGTGATGAAACCTTAGTTGGACTCGAGCGTGTACAAGAACCCACCATCAGCGATGATGACGAAGCGCTTATAGAGGGTGAAGAGAATGCAGAGGAGGCGTCCGCTACTGAGGCGCTAGTTGTTAGTCAAGATGACGTTGGTGAGAGTGAGCAGCCTCTTGCTGATGAGTCAAACAACCCACAAGAGTGAGAGTGCAGTGAGTCGATTCTATAATTTTTGCGCAGGTCCTGCTGCGCTGCCTGAAGCAGTTTTAAAGCAGGCACAAAGCGAGTTGTTAGACTGGCATGGCAAAGGCTTGTCCGTGATGGAAATGAGTCACCGCAGTGATGATTACACTGCGATTGCCCATGAAGCTGAGCAAGATTTACGTGATCTGTTAAGCATTCCAAACAACTATAAAGTGTTGTTTATGCAAGGCGGCGCAAGCCAACAGTTCGCGCAAATCCCGCTGAACTTTTTAGCTGATGGTGGTTGTGCTGACTATATCGATACCGGTATCTGGTCGCGCAAAAGCATTGATGAAGCGCGCCGTTTTGGCAATATCAATGTGGCAGCCAGCGCTAAAGCCTACGACTACTTTGCGATTCCAGGTCAAAACGAATGGAACCTGAGTAAAGACGCAGCTTATGTGCATTACGCCAGTAACGAAACCATCGGTGGTTTGCAGTTTGATTGGACGCCAGAAACAGGCGATACGCCATTGGTTGTCGATATGTCATCTGACATCCTATCTAGACCATTGAACGTCAGCGACTACGGTATGATTTATGCCGGCGCGCAGAAAAACATTGGTCCAAGTGGTTTAGTGGTGGCTATTGTCCGTGAAGACTTACTCGGTCATGCCCGCTCCAGCTGCCCAACTATGCTCAACTATAAAGTTGCGGCAGATAATGGCTCGATGTACAACACACCAGCAACCTTCTCTTGGTATCTGTCTGGTTTAGTCTTTAAGTGGCTTAAAGAGCTGGGCGGCCTAGAAGCAATGGCTAAACTCAATCACGCTAAACAAGCGTTGTTGTACAAGGCTATTGATGACAGCGACTTTTATAGCAACCCAATTTCTAAAAATGCTCGTTCTTGGATGAACGTGCCGTTCCGTTTGGCTGATGCCAAGCTGGATAAGGCCTTTTTAGAGGGTGCAGATGAACAAGGCTTACTCAACTTACAAGGTCACCGTTCAGTCGGTGGTATGCGCGCTTCTATTTATAACGCCGTGACTATTGAAGCGGTTGAAGCTTTAGTCGCTTATATGCAAACCTTCGAGAAGGAGCACGCATAATGAGCGAGCAAGCACTGCAGGCATTACGCGTACGCATTGACAGCTTAGATGAACAGATTCTTGAGTTGATCACTCAGCGCGCTCTTTGCGCACAAGAAGTCGGCCATATTAAAATGGCGACTTTGCCTGAGGGCGAAACAGCTATTTTTTATCGCCCAGAGCGTGAAGCACAAGTGCTGAAACGCATTATGGAGCTCAATAAAGGCCCGCTCGATAACGAAGAGATGGCACGCTTGTTCCGTGAAATCATGTCCACTTGTCTCGCGCTTGAGCAACCACTGAAAGTGGCTTACTTAGGCCCTGAAGGCACGTTTTCACAAGCAGCGGCTCTGAAGCATTTTGGCAAAGCTGTGATCAGTAAGCCGATGGCTGCGATTGATGAGATTTTCCGTGAAGTGGCCGCCGGTGCCGTCAACTTTGGTGTCGTTCCTGTTGAGAACTCAACAGAAGGTGTTATTAATCACACGCTGGATAGTTTTCTTGAGCATGACTTAGTGATTTGCGGTGAAGTTGAACTGCGCATCCACCACCACTTACTGGTGGCAGATAACACTAAAACCGAAAAAATATCACGTATCTACTCGCACGCACAATCATTAGCACAGTGCCGTAAATGGCTGGATGCGCATTATCCAAACGTTGAGCGTATTGCCGTTTCAAGCAACGCTGAAGCGGCTAAGCGTGTTAAAAGTGAGTGGAATAGTGCGGCTATTGCTGGTGATATGGCCGGTCAACTCTACGGTCTAACGATTTTGGCTGACAAAATCGAAGACCGTCCAGATAACTCGACGCGTTTTTTGATTATTGGTAATCAAACAGTACCGCCCACCGGTGATGATAAAACTTCGATTATTGTCTCAATGAGCAATAAGCCCGGTGCACTGCATGAATTACTGGTGCCATTTCACACCAGCGGTATTGATCTAACCCGTATCGAGACACGCCCATCACGCAGTGGTAAATGGACCTATGTGTTCTTTATCGATTTTGTCGGTCACAAAGATGATCAGTTGGTCAAGAGTGCACTTGAGAGCATTGCTCAAGAAGCTGTTGGTTTAAAGGTTTTAGGTTCCTACCCCAACGCTGTTCTCTAACCGTGATATAGCTGCCGCTTAAACAGCGGCAGTCAATTGTTTGAGGAACGTAAATGAGCTGTGAATTTTTAGCTGCGGCATTACCCAGTGTGCAGAAGTTATCGCCCTATGTGCCTGGTAAACCCGTTGAAGAGTTAGCACGGGAACTAGGTCTTGATCCTGCTGATATTGTTAAACTCGCCAGTAACGAAAACCCGCTTGGACCCAGTGCTAAGGTGTGTGCTGCGATTAACCAAGCACTGCCAGAGTTAACGCGTTATCCAGATGGCAGTGGCTTTACACTTAAAGCCAAATTAGCCGAACGCTTTGCGGTTGAGCCAGAACAAATCACTTTAGGTAATGGCTCTAACGATATTCTTGAGTTAGTGGCACGTGCGTGGTTAGCGCCAGGGCGTAACGCCATATTTAGTGCGCATGCCTTTGCCGTATATCCCATCTCGACATTGGCTTCCGGTGCAGAGTGCCGTGAAATACCAGCGAACGATTATGGCCATGATCTGGATGCTATGGCAGCAGCGATTGATGATAATACACGCGTGATCTTTATTGCTAATCCAAACAACCCTACCGGCACTTGGTTTAACCAAGCCGCGCTGAATGTCTTTTTAAGCAAAGTGCCGAAGAATGTCTTGGTGGTATTGGACGAAGCTTATATTGAATATGCTGCGGACAGTGATCTACCTGATGGTATGGATTATCTCAGCCGCTATAGCAATCTGTTGGTGTCACGCACCTTTTCTAAGGCTTATGGCTTGGCAGCTTTACGCGTGGGTTATGCCATTTCATCAAAAGAAATTGCCAACGTATTAAACCGTGTTCGTCAGCCCTTTAACGTCAACAGTCTAGCTTTGGTCGCTGCATCTGCGGCGCTAGACGATACTGACTATTTAGAGCGCAGTCGCACGCTGAATACACAAGGTATGCAACAGCTGGAAGAGGGTTTTAAACAGTTGGGGCTATCTTGGCTGCCTTCGCGCGGTAACTTTATTGCGGTTGATTTTAATCGTGATGCTGCGCCAATTAACCAAGCCTTGCTTGAGCAGGGTGTGATTGTGCGCCCCGTAGCAGGTTATGCGATGCCCACATTTTTACGTGTGTCGATTGGTACTCAAGCGGAAAACCAACGTTTTCTAGATGTATTAACTCAGGTTTTACAGCAGGCTTAATATGCAAACAACGCTCACTTCAGCAGCGCTGGTAAACCGCTTGGTCGTGGTTGGCTTAGGGCTTATCGGCGCATCATTTGCTAAAGGTGTACGCCAGGCGGGCTTAGCAAGTGAAGTGATTGGCGTCGACTTAAATAAGCAAGCGTGTCAGCGGGCTGTTGAATTGGGTATTGTCGACACTTGTACCACTCAGCTGGCTGAAGCTTGCCGTGGTGCTGATGTCGTGATGTTGGCAGTACCTGTTTTAGCCTTAAAAGGTTTGCTTGCTCAACTGGCAGCACTCAAGCTGGATCAAACGATTATTACCGATGCTGGCAGCGTCAAAGGGCACTTGCTGGCTGCTGCCCAAGACGCATTTGGTCACCTGCCGCCGCTGTTAGTGCTGGGTCATCCCATTGCTGGCTCTGAGCGCAGTGGTGTTGAAGCAGCCAATCCTGATTTATTTAAATACCATAAAGTCATACTGACGCCCCATGATCAAACTGATCCTGACGCTTTATTATGCGTGAAGAAGCTCTGGCAAGGCTTAGGTGCTGAAGTCGAAAACATGAGTGCTAAGCAGCATGATCGCGTGTTGGCTGCCACCAGCCATTTGCCACACTTATTAGCCTTTGGCTTGGTGGATTCACTGGCAAAGCGTAGCGAGAATTTAGAGATTTTCCGCTATGCCGCCGGCGGCTTTCGTGACTTTACTCGCATTGCTGGCAGTGATCCGTTGATGTGGCACGATATATTTCTGGCCAACCGTGAGGCTGTATTAGAGCAATTGGACCAGTATCGTGAAGATCTCGATGCCTTACGCAATGCGATTGCCGAAGAAGATGGGCGTCACTTGCTTGGTGTATTTACCCGCGCACGTGTAGCCCGCGAACATTTCAGTACAATTTTAGCCCAAAGGGCCTATGTGAAAACCATGCTTGATAATGATCTGATTTTTTTAGCCAGCCCAGGTGGGCAGGTCAATGGCAGCATTCGTGTGCCCGGTGATAAATCTATTTCACACCGCGCCATTATGCTGGGCTCGTTAGCCAACGGCGTCACCGAAGTTGAAGGTTTTCTTGAAGGCGAAGATGCATTGGCCACTATTCAAGCATTCCGCGATATGGGTGTAGTGATTGAAGGTCCTGAAAATGGCCGTGTTGTTGTACACGGTGTTGGCTTGCATGGTTTACAGCCGCCGCCAGGTCCCATTTATGTCGGTAACTCGGGTACCACCATGCGTTTATTGTCGGGTATTTTAGCCGGCCAACCCTTTGATAGTACGCTAACCGGGGATGCATCCCTATCAAAGCGCCCGATGAACCGTATCGCGAAACCTTTGCGTGAAATGGGTGCAGTGATTGAAACTGCAGCTGAAGGGCGCCCACCACTGACCTTACGTGGCGGACAGCGCTTAACCGGTATGCACTATGATATGCCGATGGCCAGCGCTCAGGTTAAATCGTGTCTACTGTTGGCGGGAATGTACGCCAGCGGTGAAACCTCGGTGACTGAGCCCGCACCCACCCGTGACCATACTGAGCGTATGCTACGTGGCTTTGGTTATCCGGTTGAGGTGCGTGGTGCGACAGCGAAAGTTGAAGCCAACCATCAATTAACCAGTACGCATATTGAAGTTCCTGCGGATATCTCTTCAGCGGCGTTCTTTATGGTTGCAGCCAGTATTGCACCTGACTCTGAGCTGCTTCTGCAGCATGTGGGCATCAACCCAACACGCACCGGTATTATAGATATCTTAAAGTTGATGGGCGCTGATTTAAGCCTAGAAAACGTGCATGAAGTCGGCGGCGAACTGGTGGCGGACATTCGTGTACGCAGTGCGCGCTTAAAAGGTATCGAGATTCCATTGGAGTTCGTGCCCTTAGCGATTGATGAATTCCCTGTGCTGTTTATTGCAGCAGCCTGCGCAGAAGGTCGTACTGTTTTACGTGGTGCGGAAGAGTTGCGCGTGAAAGAATCTGACCGTATTCAAGTGATGGTCGACGGCTTAACCACCTTGGGTATTCATGCAGAAGGTACACCGGACGGTATTATTATTGAAGGTGGTCAAATGGGTGGCGGTGAAGTTTGGGCTCACGGTGACCACCGTATAGCCATGTCCTTTAGTGTCGCTGCTTTACGCGCGAATGCACCGATCCGTATTCATGACAGTGTTCATGTCGCCACTTCATTCCCGAATTTCTTAGCGCTGTGCAAGCAAGTCGGCATGCATGTTGCTGAAGAGGGGCAAGTATGAATGATGCCGTAGTGATCACCATTGATGGGCCCAGCGGTTCAGGCAAAGGTACAGTTGCCGGTTTGCTCGCTGCTAAGTTGCAGTGGCATTTGCTGGATTCAGGTGCGCTGTATCGCGTGTTGGCCCTTGCTGCACAAAAGCACAATGTAGCTTTGGACGACGAACTCGCCTTGGAGGCATTGGCGACACGCTTAGATGTGCAATTTGTGTTGGATGCTGAAAGTAACGCGCAGCGTATTCTTCTTGAGAAGGACGATGTGACCGACACTATTCGCAGTGAAACCGTCGGCGCGTGCGCTTCGAAAATTGCTGCCTTACCCGCAGTACGTGCTGGTTTATTACGCCGCCAGCATGATTTTCGTCAAGCACCAGGCTTGATTGCCGATGGTCGTGATATGGGTACTGTGGTTTTTGCTGATGCACCGTTAAAGGTTTTTTTAACCGCCAGCGCCGAAGAACGTGCACGCCGACGTTATTTACAGTTGAAGGATAAAGGCGAAACTGTTACGCTTACTTGTCTGCTTGAAGAGATTCGTGCGCGCGATGAGCGCGACACCAATCGTAGCATTGCTCCGTTGAAGCCTGCAGATGATGCAATCATCTTAGAGTCAACGACAATGACCATCGAGCAGGTGTTAGAAAGAATTCTCAGTGAAGTTGCCGTACGCAGCTTGGCTGGATAACAGGGTAAGCCACAATAATGTGGTTTAACTCTAAAAAGGATCATGTGTAGCCTCCAGATAATGGCTGGCATGTATTCAACTTATTCATAAGACCACATTATATCTGGAATGTGGATTTGGGCAGATTCTTGCCCTCGATCAGCAGGATTAAACATGAGCGAAAGCTTTGCAGACCTTTTTGAAGAAAGCCTAAAAACCCTAGACATGCAACCCGGTGCAATCATCACTGGTTTAATTGTTGATATTGATGGTGATTGGGTAACAGTACACGCTGGTTTGAAATCAGAAGGCGTTATCCCCGTTGAGCAGTTCTACAATGAGCAAGGCGAACTGACCATCAAGATTGGTGACGAAGTTCACGTTGCACTTGACGCGGTAGAAGATGGCTTTGGTGAAACCAAACTGTCCCGCGAGAAAGCGAAACGTGCTGAGTCATGGCTGGTTCTTGAAGCGTCTTTCAACGCTGAAGAAGTGGTTATGGGTGTTATCAACGGTAAAGTTAAAGGTGGCTTTACAGTTGATGTGAACGGTATTCGCGCGTTCTTACCAGGATCACTGGTAGACGTACGTCCTGTTCGCGATACAACGCACTTAGAAGGCAAAGAGCTTGAGTTTAAAGTTATCAAGCTTGATCAAAAACGTAACAACGTTGTTGTATCACGTCGTAGCGTTCTGGAAGCAGAGAACAGCGCTGAGCGCGAAGCACTGCTTGAGAACCTACAAGAAGGTCAACAAGTTAAAGGTATCGTTAAGAACCTTACAGATTACGGTGCATTCGTTGATCTGGGTGGTGTTGATGGTCTTCTACACATCACTGATATGGCTTGGAAACGCATTAAGCACCCAGGCGAGATCGTTAACGTTGGCGACGAAATTGACGTTAAAGTACTGAAGTTTGATCGCGAGCGTAACCGTGTATCTTTAGGCCTGAAGCAATTGGGTGAAGATCCATGGGTAGCAATCAAAGCCCGTTACCCAGAAGGTACTCGTGTGAATGCACGTGTAACTAACTTGACGGACTACGGTTGCTTCGCTGAGCTGGAAGAAGGCGTTGAAGGTTTGGTTCACGTTTCAGAAATGGACTGGACTAACAAAAACATTCACCCATCTAAAGTTGTACAGGTTGGTGATGAAGTTGAAGTTCAGGTTCTGGACATTGACGAAGAGCGTCGTCGTATTTCTCTGGGTATCAAGCAGTGCAAATCTAACCCATGGGAAGATTTCTCAAGCCAGTTCAATAAGAACGATAAAATCTCCGGTACTATTAAGTCAATCACTGACTTCGGTATCTTTATCGGTCTAGATGGCGGCATTGATGGTTTGGTTCACTTATCAGACATCAGCTGGCATGAAGCAGGCGAAGAAGCCGTTCGTAACTACAAGAAAGGCGATGAGCTGGAAACTGTTATTCTGTCTGTTGATCCAGAACGTGAGCGTATCTCACTGGGTATCAAGCAGTTAGAAGACGATCCATTCTCAAGCTACGCTTCAGAGCACGAGAAAGGCACTATCGTTACTGGTACTGTGAAAGAAGTTGACGCTAAAGGTGCAGTTATCCTTTTAGCAGACGACATTGAAGCAGTATTGAAAGCATCTGAAATCAGCCGTGACCGTGTAGAAGATGCACGTAACGTTCTGAAAGAAGGCGACGAAGTTGAAGCGAAAATCATCAACATCGATCGTAAATCTCGCGTTATTAACTTGTCTATCAAGTCTAAAGACGTAGAAGATGATAAAGATGCAATCAAAGAATTGCGTAAGCAAGATACAGATACAACAGCTGCAGGCCCAACCACTTTAGGTGACTTGATCCGCGCTGCACAAGAGAACAAGAACTAAGTTCTTTGTGATCTAGAAAAGGGTGACTTCGGTCACCCTTTTTTTATGTCTCAATATTTAATGTCTTGTACAGGTCAGCATTGATTAAGCCTTTGACTGAGGCATAGCTTATATCAAGTTATGTCTAACCAAGCACTATGAACTCAGTTGCGGTTATAAATTAATAACCGACCTCGGTATTCTTCGCAATCTGGATCGTTCTCGATAATGATATTATCTGAGCTGAGCTCAAAGCCAAGCGTTTTCATTTTGCGATTAAAAGCAGGGCGATAACCTCGATTCGGATCAGCAACCCAAACCTCAGATTTTTCAGCAGCATGGCTGTTCACAAAACGCGCTAAGGCATTGGGCATATCAGGCTCATACAATAAGTCACTACCCACGATCAGGTCATACTTCTCGTCAAGTAATGCTGCGCCTGTATCATCGAGTGATGGAATTGGATGCTCACCCCACTGACCATGTCGAAATGGAAGCTTAGGTAAATTGTTTAGGCGTAGATTTTTTTGCAGAAATATTTTAGCTTTAGGGTGACGATCGGATGCGGTAATATTTGCCCCTCTGCGGTGGGCAACTAAACTAGCTAATGCAAGACCACAGCCAATTTCTAAAATCTTTTCATCAGGATTAACAGGACGTAAAGCTAAAGCGCTGGCTAGACGGATGCTAGAAGGCCAAAGCATGCCAAATAAAGACCAGGATGCTGAACAAATACCCAGCCGTGCAGCAGCACCTGTGGGATCATAAAACTGTTGTCTATCAAGTAAGGAGCAAATCACTAGATCGCTGACACCATCGATCTGTATGGTTTCTGTTTTAGTAGAATACGCTGCACTGCTCATGAATTTAGCATGTAAAAAAGCCTCTAGCACTAAGATCATTCAAGTATCGCACAATCTTGAATGTATAGGCTGTTATTCTGAAGTTAGGCGCTTTTTTATAAACTTTAACTGATTTTAACGTCTTTTAATTAATTTTTATTTTTGGTGAGTCAATATGCAAGCTCATTGTCAGTTGTTTGGTACGCTAGGCTGCCACTTGTGTGAAGATGCTGAACAGGTTTTACAGTCCTTTGTCGCGCAAGGTTTAGTGGTTGAACTATTGGATATTGTTGATTCGCCGCAATGGCTTGAGCGCTATGCCCTGACAATCCCAGTCTTACGTAGAGTGGATAATGACCAAGAGCTTTATTGGCCTTTTGATGAGCATGCCGTGCTTAAATTACTCACATAAGTTTTTATGACGTAGACGCTCAGCGGCATCTTTAAGCGCATAAATAACCTGATTCTTGTCCTGTTCTTTAATATTATTTGTATCTAAGTACATAGCAAAGCCAGGCGATTCGTGTTCAATATAGCTGCTTTTAAGGCCTAGCTTGCTATGCAAATCGACGACTTGAAACGTCTGTACAGGCCGTAAAAAACCTTTTACAGTCATTTCACCTTGATCTGACGCCATAATAAAGTCTTTCGTTAACGAGTAGGTCTCATTAGAGATTAAAATCTCTCCCACTTTAGCAGCGCTTTCTAAGCGACTAGCTAAGTTAACTTCCCGACCAATAATAGTGTACTCCATTCGCGTATCCGCACCAAAATTACCCACAGTGCAATATCCTGTATTAATCCCCATACGTACTTCAAAAGGTCGTTCAACGCCCTGTGCATACCAGTGCTGACGCAAGACCTTCAGATGCTCACGCATCTCAATGGCCATCGATAAAGCTGCTTCTGCATCTTTTTTAGCGCCTTTGGTCGCGGGGTCACCAAAGAAAATCATGATGCTATCACCAATAAACTTATCGATGGTGCCGCCATGCTTTATAGCTATTTTGGACATTTCATTGAGGTAGTTATTGAGCAAGTCAGTTAAAGCTTCAGCCTCCATCTCTTCTGAAAGTACTGTAAAATCTTTAATATCTGAGAAAAAAACCGTTATTTTTTCACGCCGAGTTTCCAATCTAACAGTACGCTTTCCAGTTAATATGATCTCCCGAATCTGTGGTGATAAATACTTAGCAATATCGCGAATTAAGCATATTAATTTTTCTTGCTCATGTTTAATATCGCATTGTGTTTTCTCTGAGTAAATATTTTTTAGATATACAAAATATGCGGTAAAACAAGCAAGTAAACCCGCAAGCAGGATACTGGCAACTGAAATAAATAAGTGTGTTTCTAACACAATAGCAGGTTGAAAAACAAACCACGTCAGTCCTGCCGCTGCGACTACGGCAATAAAAATGGGCAGCATTAAGCGTATGCCACCCATCAATAACGCACTAAAAAAGATAACAATAAGCCCAAGCAAAGAGGGGATCAGTGTAAAGCCAGTGAATGCAGATATAGCACCTATATGTAGCGCATCAAACATAATCCTTAGCTTGTAAAATACAATGGAATTTACAGGGTGAAACTTAAGCACCAGAAACTGGACAAGATGAGGGTATATTAGACTGTAAGGTATAAGCCATAAAAGATTATAAGAGAACTCATCAACATATAGACCTACAGCAATAACTGGAATAATAAAAAAATAACTTAAAACACGCAAAAAATACTC
>DASRNZ010000001.1:0-5419 GCA_035647155.1 Thiopseudomonas sp. | reverse complement strand
ATCACATGCACAAAGGCATCAACCACACCGTTGGCCACTTGGCGCTCAGGTAGAGTAAAGCTTTTCGCTGGATCTAAAATTGAGAATTTTGGAAAGACTAAATCATTATGAAAAGGTAATTTAGATTGCAAAGACTTACGGGTGATAACACTGCCGTTATTCATTTCTGAGCCTGTGGCGGCAAGAGTCAGTACCGTACCAATAGGCAGCGCTTGCTTAATATCACGACCACCCGTCAGCATAATATTCCAAGGCTCATCCGCATAAGGTGCTGCTGCAGCAACAAATTTCGTGCCATCAATCACTGAACCGCCACCGACTGCAAGTAAAAAGTCGATCTTCTCGTCGCGCACAATCTGTACCGCTTCCATCAGCTTTTCATAGGTCGGATTGGCTTCGACACCACCAAATAGATGCACTTGACGCTGACCTAATCCTTGCTGAACTTCATCTAATGTCCCTGTGCGCTGGGCACTTTGCCCACCAAATAGCACCATCACTTTGGCATCAGCAGGTACAAAACTATCTAATTTAGCAATATGGCCTTCACCAAAGCTGATATGTGTCGGATTATAAAAATCAAAGTTAAACATAATCGAGGTGACTCCTATTGAGGGTGACGGCAGCCATACAATTAGACCGGTCGTCTATTTATTACTTATAAAATTTATTACACATTGCAAGCGATCATAAGCAACGCGATCACTCCAGTAACACAGCCCGCGTCATCTGCATCGCTTGTTCCATTGGCACACTGGTACGGTGTAATTTAGCTAACAAACTGGCACCTAACCACAACTGATAGAGCATCACTGCGCTGATATCGGCATCTGTCACTCTTAACGAACCATCCACTTGCCCTGCACGTATGCAATCAGCTATCTGTTTAATCACCTGGTCAGTGCCATCACGTAAGGTGAGACGCATCGCTTCAGATAAATCAGCCACTTCTGCACTGAGCTTAACCACTAAGCACTTCTGCTCATGGCAAGCACCACTATTGCCGATTAACCATTGCTGCCAATAGCCTAACAAACGTTCAGCAGCAGGTATCTGCGAATCGTTGAAACGCTGCTTTTGTGCGTCTAAATACGTACAAAAATAAGCCTCAAGTACAGCCTGGCCGTACAGTTCTTTCGATGGAAAGTAATGATAAAAAGAACCTTTCGGCACGCCTGCTGTGCGTAGAATTTCATTAAGCCCCACGCTGGAAAAACCCTTAGCAGCCATAATCTGGTGACCGGTTTCAAGTAAATGCTGACGAGTATCATCGTAAGTAGTCTTCATGGCAGCTAGAATAAACAAAATTAGACCAGTCGTCTAGTAAAACTAGACTGCTAGCCATTTATTTTTATAAATCCATATAACTCAACAAAAAACCTACAAAAAGAAAACTATTCACCCTATGCTTGCTTCAATATGGCAGCAGCTATACTGCACGTTCACATTCCCCTTCCTCAAGGAACTTCAATGCAAATTCTTCGTAATGGTATTTTTATGCTGCTGACTGCAGCCTTGTTAATCGCCTGTTCAGCCAGCAATTCACCTGAAAAAGTGGCGCAGAATTATGTTGATGCGGTGCTAGCCAATGACATTGATGGCGTGATGGAAACGCTAGAAATACCAACAGATGCAGGACAAGAACAGCAGGCTTTAATTCGCGGCAAGCTGAGTATGATGTTGGCAGATAACAGCGCTCGCGTTATACGCTTTGGCGGAGTGAAAGATATCTCTTACTCTAAAACCGAATATAACAATGATGAAACTCGTGCCAATGTAGTCGCGACCATTCACTACAAAAAAGAAGATGCACCCTTTAAAAAGGAAAATATTTCCTTAGTTAAAACTGAGGACGGTTGGAAAGTATCGCTTTAAGACTTGCCAGATCAGCATGCTCAACACTCTAGCTAGGCTCAAACAACAGCCACTAAGGATTGCGCTATTGATCAGCGCAATCCTTAGCTTAGTGATGCTGTTGTATATAACGCCAGCGCCGGCAGTGCGTCCTGCTTTTTCAACAGCAGCGCTACCCTCATTAGCCGTGGGTGACTGGGTGTTTCGCGCGGGTACCTCAGCTGAAAGTCAGTTGATTCAAAGTCTCAGTCACAGTGAGTTTTCCCATATCGGCATGGTGGTTAGCCTGCAACCCGAGCCACTGATTGCGCATGCCACCACCGACGATGATCAGCTGCGCAGTGATCAAGTGCTCACCTCAACTCTAACCGAGTTTATCGCACCGCAGTTGGCGCACAGCTTTGCTATTGCGCGCCCAGGTTTCGTCACTGAGCAGGAAAATCAACGCGCTGCCCAACGCGTCTTGCAGCAGTTGCAGCAACCCTTTGTTTTAGCAGAGCGCAGCAGCGAACATTTATATTGCACCACGCTACTAGCCGATGCGTTGCAGCACACTGCCATCCCTTTTCAGCCAGCATGGCAGCAAGTTAATGCTCCATTTTTTAGTGGGGAATATCTATTTCCCAGTGCTTTTGCCAATTATCCTGAGATTAAATGGTTATATCACTCGTCCGATACTCAATAGCCTAATGCGGGCTTTGCGGCATGCTTAGCACACCGCTCGTCAGCATCCAGCCTTAACGCATCTGGAAGTATTCTTTATGAAAGTTACCTGCGGGACTGCCCTGCGCTTGCATACCCTGTTGTAACGCTTGAGCAAAATTTTGTGGACCACAGAACCATATATGAGTATCCGCAGATTGCCCCTGCAGTACCTTATCAGCCGTTAAATGCCCGTACTGATCACTGTAATGCAACTGCAAAGTAATATTGGGTAACGCAGCACATAAACGTTGCAACTGTTCAGAAAACTGGTCTTCTTGAGCATTTTTTACACAATAATATAAGGTCGCCTGCGGTGCTTGCTCAGGATGAGCTTGCAAGGATTCAAGCCAAGCAATAAAGGGCGTGATACCGATACCTGCACCGATCCATATTTGCTGACTGCCATTATCGTGCTGCATATCAAAGCAGCCATAAGGCCCTTCAATAATAACCGCTCTGCCCACATCTAACTCAGTCTGTAAACGTGTGGTGTAATCGCCCAAAGCCTTAATTGCAAAGCGCACTTGACCGTCACCGCGACTGGCACTATTGACTGTAAAGGGATGCGCACCTTCAAAGCGGTCAAAGGTTATAAAGGCAAACTGCCCCGGCTGATGCTGCCATTGTTTCGGTAACTGGCAGGTCACTTCGAGCACATCACCAGGATGCTGTTTAACACTCACTACACGACCTTGATAACGACGTGTATGACCAATACGGCCACTCAGTGCAATCAACGCGCAGTAGACACCGACAGCTGTGACTACTGCCAGCAATAGGCCTGCAGGCTGCAACCACCAATCAGCCGGTGCTAATACGACACCATGAAACGCCAGAGCAATATAAACAACCGCTAAGGCTTTATGCGCATAACGCCAAATATGGTAAGGAAAGCGCTGCCATAAAGTCATCACCAACATAATGGCCAGAATCCAAACCGTCCATTCACCAATATCTTTAGCAGCACCGCGAAACATCTCTAAAAAAGTCTCAAGGCGCGGCTCTTTAATACCGCGCTCAAAAAACACTTTCAGTACATCTTTCGATAGCTTCAATACATAGTGGCTGACAGCAAGGCCGATCGCCCAGATACCCGCCCATTTATGCAGGCGATACATTTTATCCAGTCCATGCAGTGGTTTTTCTAACCAACGTGGACGGACAGCCAACAGCATAATCAGCGACATCAACACAAAAGAAGCCAGTCCGGTCACGTAAATCAACTGCTTACGCCACCACCAAATATCAGTGGGCGCAGTCTGCCCCTGCAGAGTGATCACCCACACTGCAACAATCACTAAAGCAACACTGTATAAAATCTTTTTCATCACCTTCGTCCTTTAATATCCTGTGCAGGAGCTTAATCTACGCGCCTTAACTGAACCTTAATCAAGACATTCGCCAATTCTCAACTACACTCAATAAGCACTTATCACTCAGCAAGGATGCTCAGTATGTTTCGCTTTAAATTGCCTGTCCTCGTATTAATCAGCACGCTCTTGATCGCACCTTTGACTATGGCTAACTGCCCGCCATGGACGACTGGGCAAGCTCAGCAAGAAATCAGCACTTTACGCCAGCGCATCGCCGACTGGGATCGCAGTTATCATCGCGACGCTACCTCTCCCATTGCTGATGAACTCTATGACCAAGCCCGCGAGCAACTGCAGACGTGGCAACAGTGCTTTGTCGATGCTCACACAGCAGAACCGGCAACCACCGCACTTAAGTCCGCCCGCGGTCAGCTTGATTTACCGTTTAGCCAAACGGGTTTAAAAAAGCTCAGTGAAAGTGCACTTAAACAATGGATGCAACAGCGCGAAGATCTCTGGGTGCAGCCTAAAGTGGATGGTGTTGCGGTCACGCTGGTGTATAGCGATGGACAGCTGACACAGATGCTCAGTCGCGGTAATGGCTTGGTCGGACAGAACTGGTTAGCCCATGCCAAAGTGATTCAGGCCGTGCCTCAACAACTTATAACCCCATACGCCACAGTCACTTTGCAAGGCGAGTTGTATCTTAAACAGCCCCAGCATATTCAACAGCAAGGCGGCGGTAGTGATGCGCGCAGCCAAGTCGCAGGCTTACTTAACCGCCATACGCTGAGCGCAGCAGAGGGTGAAACCATCGGTGTATTTATCTGGGAATGGCCCGATGGTCCAGCCACTATGCTTGAGCGTTTAGAGGAATTACAGGCGCTGGGCTTTAGCGACAGCAGCGCCTATAGCCAACCAGTCAAAACATTAAATGAAGCCAAACACTGGCGCGATCATTGGTATACAACAGAATTACCCTTTGCCAGTGATGGCGTAGTGGTCAAACAAAGTCAGCGCAGCATCGATCATCCTCGCAGCGCCTACCCACCCTTTTGGGCGGTGGCATTAAAGTATCCGCTACAGCAAGCACTCACCTCTGTGACCGATGTCACTTTTAATATTGGTCGTACTGGCCGCGTCACTCCGATAGCACATCTCCAAGCAGTCAGCCTCGATGATAAAACCATTCGTAAAGTCAGTTTAGGCTCTCTCAGCCGTTTGCAAAAACTAAAGCTGAGCAAAGGTGATCATGTCGCAATCGCCTTATCTGGGCATGCGGTGCCACAACTTAAAGAAGTGGCCTGGCGCAGCCCGCAGCGCCAAATGATTACGATGCCGACAGCAGATGATTATCACGCTCTGAGTTGCTGGCAGGCTACAGCGCAATGCCAACAGCAATTTCTCGCACGCCTCACTTGGCTGGGTGATAAAAAGACGTTGAATATGCGTGGAATTGGCGCACAAACCTGGCAAGCATTGATTAATGCACAGAAAATCACTCGACTCACTGACTGGCTAGCACTGAGCGCAGAAGATCTAGCTGA